>NZ_JAWJTF010000392.1:0-1672 GCF_048836525.1 Nostoc sp. CALU 546 | reverse complement strand
AGCCACAAACAACGCCTCAAACGTATAGCCGATCGCTTGCGGATTTAAATCATCTATTTGGGTTTCTAGTACCGAGATGGTTTCTAAATTTGAGCTAGTATCTTCAGAATCGCTGAAATTTGATTGCAAACTTGCGCTTTCACCCAACCAGAGGCGTAAAATATTTGGAATGGCTAAATTTATGGTTCCTGCTCCCAGTCCTATTTGCTTGATAGCGATCGCGGGTGGTGACCCAAAATCTCTTGCCAAAGTAGTAGCGATCGCGGCTCCTGTTGGTGTCACCAGTTCTCTGTCAATGCCATTGCTATAAACTGGACAACTCCGCATTTCCCACAGCTTTAATACTGCTGGTACTGGTACCGCCATCTGACCATGTGCAGCCCAAACAGTTCCGCCACCAGTCGGAAACGCCGAGCAGTAAAGTAATGGCAATCCTTCCTCATTGCTCTCAATCCCCAACCAATCCAACCCCAGGCAAGTACCCACAATATCTACGATCGCATCTATAGCACCCACCTCATGAAAATGAACTTTTTCAGGCGAAATACCATGCACCGCTCCTTCTGCGACTGCTAGCTGTCGGAATACCGCCAAACTCCAAGCTTCTGCCCGTGGTGGCAACCCCGCTTTGAGAATCATCTGCTCTATTTCTGGCAAGTGGCGTGTGTGATGGTGACTGTGTTCGTGATCATGGTGATGGTGATGATGATCATGTACTAAATCCACATGGACTTTAGTCGCCTGCTGACCATTCCGTTGGACAAACTCTGCCCTTAACTGATATTCCTTTTCAATACCCAACCCATTGAGTTTTTCAATTAAATACTCCACAGGAACACCCAAGCTGACCAAAGCACCCAGGCACATATCACCAGAAATTCCTGTCGGACATTGAAGATAAGCGATTTTATTCATAATAAATTAGTCATTAGTTATTAGTCATTTGTCATTTGTTCAGAGTTAGTAACTCTCACCTAGTCCCCAATCCCCAATCCCCGTCCTATGGCAAAAATTTTCTCAGTTCATCCGGATAATCCTCAAATTCGCCGAATAGAGGAAATAAAGTCGGCGCTCTCTAGTGGCGCAGTTATGCTTTACCCTACTGATACAGTCTATGCGATCGGTTGTGATTTGAATGCCAAGTCGGCGGTAGAACGAGTGCGGCAAATTAAAAAGCTAGCAAATGATAAACCATTGACATTTTTATGTCCCTCGCTTTCAAATGTGGCAACTTATGCCTTCGTAAGTGACACAGCCTATCGAATTATGAAACGCCTGATTCCGGGTTCATACACGTTTTTGCTCCCAGCGACTAAGTTAGTACCGCGATTGGTGCAAAGCCCCAAGCGGAAAACTACTGGAATTAGAGTACCAAACCATACTGTGTGTTTGGAGTTGCTGGCAGCCTTGGGCAATCCGATTATTTCAACTTCAGCACATCTGCCACCAGATGAAGCAGATAATGGCATGATTCGGATAGATACAGAAATTGTTCAGTCGCGGGTAGAGCTATTTGACCGTTTGGACAAGTTGGTAGACATAATTGTAGACACTGGCGAGGAACCTACTTATGAAGTATCTACCATCTTGGATATGACGGGAGACGAAGCAGTGATTATACGGAGGGGTTTAGGTTGGGAAACAGCAGCAGCATGGGTATAAGAATTCCGGG
>NZ_JAWJTF010000271.1:0-2757 GCF_048836525.1 Nostoc sp. CALU 546 | reverse complement strand
AGAGAAGCGGCTTCCCGCAGAGTATTGCCCCTACTGTTGACAACAGAACAAGTCAGAAATTACCCAGTATTTTTATAATTTTTGATTCCCCGTCGCTGATTTTACGACAGAACGCGCAGGAATAACTGATGGCTAACTTATCTACATAGAAAAGTTAACGTATTGTCGTGGCAATTCATTAATTGCCACAATAAAAACCTTGTCTAAATGCCAGTATTTTTTGATTTACAACAATTTAGCAAATCCCGCTTGCTCAAAATGACGGTCAGATTTGACATCCTCCCACAACTGATTCGGAGTACCGAATGCAATGGGGGATTCCAAAGATCACTCCTTGGGTTTCCTCTTTCCACGACCTAGCAATCGCGTGATTCTTGACCATAATACGCCACAAGGTCGTTAGACCTCACCACGCACCTTGCCGTCTTAACATCGAGTTAAGCTTTGCAGCATAGGGAAAATCAGGATTAGCAGCTAACTTCTATTGTTCGATGGTGGGTGAAGGCGATGCGATCGCGCTTAACCCACCCGACAAGCAACTAAGGTTGTTGGCGTATTCTTTGCCAGACAGTAAAACCCAAAAGAAGAATAATGCTACTGGCGGTAGTCAGTATCACAGCCGAACTCATACCTTGTATTCTCATCGCCAGCAAGTTGAAAACTAAGGTAATTGACCAAAGAGTGAACGCAGCATGGCGCTGGGAAAGTCCCCAAGCAAGTAAGCGGTGGTGCAAATGGTCTTTACCAGGAGTACTGAGAGGGTTATTTCCTGCTAGTAGCCGCCGCACAAATACTTGAGTGGTGTCTAGCACTGGTAACAACAGAAATAAAACAGTAGGAATTAGTGCATAAACTGTGTTTTGTTGCAGTTTGCCTAAAATACTAGTTGCTGCCAGCACATAGCCAAAAAAGTATGCTCCGGCATCACCCATAATAATTCGTGATGGATAGAAATTATGGCGCAAAAACCCTAGTGCAGCACCTCCCAAGGCTGCTAATACCAAAATAGCTGCTGCACGATTGTTAAATTGGGCTGCAACCCCCAACAAACTCATGGCGGTAATAAAGCTGATTCCTCCCGCCAAACCATCCATACCATCCATCAAGTTAATGGCGTTGGTAATCCCTACTACCCATAGCACTGTTAGCAACATGGATAGTAACGAGTCGATAGGAGTGCCAAACATCACTTGGACACTGATGCCATTAGCTACCAGCAACAGTGCCGTGACAATTTGCGCCCACAATCGAACAGAGGGCGGTAAGCCGAACTGATCATCGATAAAGCCCACAAGAACTAATATCGAACCCCCCAACAGAATAGTGAGCACCTGAGCCAATACGTTTTGGAGTTCGATCGGTCGTAAAAGGCTAGCTAATACCAGCGCGGCAATCACACCCGCGTAGATAGCTAGCCCCCCTGCATTGGGTAAAGGTTCTCGATTGAGTCGCCGTGCGTTGGGTTGGTCAGCCCAACCTACCCGCAAGGCAAATTTTCGTACTGTCGGAATTAAACGCCAAGTTACAAGCCAAGCCAAGAGGAACGTAAATACTACTGCCAACCAGCCGGTGCCGCTAGGGTCGGCAATACCAAGGGACTTAAGGGAGTTGTCTAGATTCATCTCCCAATTCAAGCATTACTGCCAGTATCTAATATGAGCATCACCTGTATATTAATCAATTTTTTTTATTTCCATTTGTAACTTGAGCCGCTTGAGAGATTAGCACTCTGGCGCTGTGAGTGCTAAATTGTCTAATGGAAGCGCTGGAGAAATAAAACATGGCGAAAATTATTGCATTTGACGAGGAATCGCGGCGAGCTCTAGAAAGGGGTGTTAACGCCCTTGCCGATGCCGTAAAAATCACCTTGGGGCCTAAAGGTCGCAATGTCCTTTTAGAAAAAAAGTTTGGCGCACCTCAAATTGTCAACGATGGTATCACTGTTGCCAAGGAAATTGAATTAGAAGATCCTTTGGAAAATACTGGTGCAAGACTCATCCAGGAAGTAGCCTCAAAAACTAAAGATGTCGCTGGGGATGGTACAACCACCGCCACAGTTTTAGCACAAGCCTTGATTCGGGAAGGTTTAAAGAACGTCGCGGCGGGTAGTAATCCAGTTAGCTTAAGACGTGGGATCGACAAAACTATTGAGGCATTGGTAGAAGAAATTGCCAAAATAGCCAAGCCAGTAGAAGGAAGTGCGATCGCTCAAGTTGCTACTGTCTCTGCTGGTAACGATGAAGAAGTTGGCCAAATGTTAGCCCAAGCAATGGAAAAAGTCACCAAAGATGGTGTCATTACCGTTGAAGAATCTAAATCCCTAACCACCGAACTAGAAGTAGTTGAAGGGATGCAGATTGATAGAGGTTACATTTCTCCCTACTTCGTCACCAACAACGAGCGGCAAATTGTTGAATTTGAAAACGCTCGGATCTTGGTTACTGACAAAAAAATCAGCAGCATCCAAGATTTAGTGCCAATTTTGGAAAAAGTCGCCCGTTCTGGTCAGCCTTTGTTAATCATTGCTGAAGATGTCGAAGGTGATGCTTTGGCAACTCTGGTAGTGAACAAAGCGCGGGGTGTACTAGCCGTGGCTGCCATTAAAGCGCCTGGGTTTGGCGATCGCCGCAAAGCTTTGTTAGAAGATATTGCCATTCTCACCGATGGACAGTTGATTTCCGAAGAAATCGGCTTAAGCCTAGATACCGCTGCTCTAGAAGCGCTGGGAACTGCCCGCAAAATTACCATTGATCGGAA
>NZ_JAWJTF010000433.1:0-1159 GCF_048836525.1 Nostoc sp. CALU 546 | reverse complement strand
AGCATCATGATCAGAATATGAGAATTTGATTTTGCCTCTGGGGATGTCCTCTACCCTCTCTCTGAGAGATGATAACCCCGCGTTTATTAAGGCTTGCCGTAGACCATCAATTTCTGTTCTGAGGGAGTTAATCTCATCATTGAATTCCCTTTGCTGCTCGGCTACGGCTGCCTCAAGACCATCGATTTCGGTAGTTTTAACCTTAAGCTGCTTTACCTCAAGTTCTAGGTTCTCTGGCATCACTTCGATGGGAATATTGCCCTCTAAATAATGCTCAAGTATAATTGTGAGAGCTTGAGACGCTTTTTTTATTTTGTGTGTTTTCATCCACTTCTCTAAACTAGCGTAGAGGCTGAAATCAAGGTATGCTGTCACTTTAGCGTGATTGTCTAACCAGTCTTTAGTTGCCATACACGGCTTGTTCTATATTGGTAATTTAAAGTCAGTTACGTTAAATTTAAAATAAATGAAAGTAATATACTAGTGTGTTAATAGTAATTTACTTTTTGACTTTGGCACCTTACTGCATTAAGTTAAGAAAATTAAAGTAATATACTAATTTTTAAAAGTGTCTGACTCTAAACGTCTAAACCGTAGTTAGTGTTTGACCTAGATTGAATAAGGCAAGCAGTTTTGAGCTATACGTAATTAAGTAAATTACAGTAGCAGATAAATTAAGGTACAGTCAGATAATTATTTAAATAAGTCATTTGCTTTAATCTACTTGTAGATTATTAGTAAACTAAAGCAGCTTACCAAAGTAACTTACTATCGCTTAAACTGTGACAGGGAGCGGGTGTTATCTACTTTGTAGTTGGTGGTAGCAGAACAAGAGTGAGAGGGCAGGCGATCGCCGTCACTACCGCTTGAGTCAGCGCAGTTATTAGAATGAGATAGCCTAGCCATGCTTTTAGAAGGGGGATAATGAGTCAGTCAGCAATCATTACCGCATCACCAGATGTGATGAGTGGTACGCCAGTCTTCGCCGGAACACGAGTGCCTGTGCAAACCCTGCTGGATTATTTGAAGGCGGGAGAGTCCATTGATGATTTTCTAGACGGATTTCCCACAGTGAAGCGAGAACAGGTGATTGCTTTTCTGGAAGCCGCACAAGCGCAGATTGTGAAGCTGGTTGCATAGTGTGAATATTTTGATTGAC
>NZ_JAWJTF010000056.1:0-61987 GCF_048836525.1 Nostoc sp. CALU 546 | reverse complement strand
GGCAAAGAAAGATTTATTTTATTCTGATATTGACCGTAACCCTGAGAATTATTATTTGGTCTTTGTGCTACATTACTACGCTCCATTAACTGAATAACTTGTTGCAAATATGCGTTCTTTGTAAATTCAAACCACTCCCTATAAACATTAAATGACTTACAAGCTTGATGAATTTCTTTCTCTACTTTGTAAACGTCAGCAACAAACACATAATGAATGAGTTTCAATGGGTAGGGACTTTGACGGCTATTCAGTTCTTTTAATCTATCCTCTGGTGTTCGTGGTGCTACAGTTAGCCCTATTTTGTATCTATATGTACCCACACTATGAATTAAATAAATGTACCCTGGTTTCATTCTTGTATCTCTGTTTGTAGTTCTTCTGTAAGGATTCAGGTGGCAGAGTATTGACAAAGGGGACACTTGAGGGAGAGTATCACAAATATGAACCAAAACTTGCCTCAAGATTTAGACCGAGAAAGCTTGAACCAGTTATTACGCATAATAAACTGGTAGAGGTAATTATTGAGCAAAGCAAGGCGATACGTGACTTACAGAAAACAATCTTAGAACTACAGCAAGAAATAGAACGTTTAAAAGTCAGCCGAGATTTGGATAGTTCTACCTCCTCGAAGCCACCATCTGGTGATATTCTGAAAAAGAGCAAAAACAAAAAAGCATCGCTGGATGGAGAATCAAATCATCCCAAAAGAAAATCAGGCGGGCAACCAGGGCATCAGGGAAAAACGCGTAAGGGTTTTGGCAGAGTAGATCGTTATGAAATATGAAATCTTACGCCCTTTGGATTGTGTTTACTGTGGTCAACGAAAATCGGCGGGAATCCCATCCCAACGAGAGGGGTGGGAGGAATAGCCGCCCGTCTTCAAAGTCATTAGTTATTAGTTATTAGTCATTGGTGCTAATGACTAATAACTAATAACTCGAAATCCCCCGGCTTCAAGCCGGGGGATGAGTTAAAAAGCATTTGCTCACACGGCAATAAAAGTAGAAAAACACTCTGTAGCACAATTAGTAGAACGTCCCATTGAAATAGTGGAGTATCAACGCTATACGTCAATACAGTTCAGATAAACCCAAAACACTTGTAGAGACGGCAATTCATCGTCATCGCGTCTTCAAAGACAAATTATCTACACCACTAACTTTAACTGAATAGACATTTAACGCCTATCTTGCTGCATTCCACTCTTAATTCAGGCTCGTCAATGGATATGTTTGTCCTGGATCTGTATAGGACTCAACGAAGAAATGGCACTAAGAAAAGCCCAAAAGCTTGTGTCGTCTCGTTCCCAGCCTGGAGGCTCGGAATGTATTTAAAAGAGGCTCTGCCTCAATTCAAGCTACTGGAGGCGGAGCCTCCCAGAATGGATTCCCAGCCTGGAGGCTTGTTCCAGTCAGAACAAGGGCTGTATCTTTTCTTAGTGCCATTCGACTCAACGAAGAAGTGCTATTTTTATTAAAAATATGAAATAATACCCCTTTAGAATATTTCTAAAGGGGATTTTTAAACAACAACAAAAACTATGAAAAAAGAACTCTGCAACCAATATTGATAGGTAATAATTTGTTGCAATTGTAGGTCTTTTTATCTATATACATAGCGAGCCGGTATCCACTGGCGACCACGATTTGTTTGCACCCAACGTCCAGGAACTAATATCCTCCTTCTCACTTGAGCAGGAGTATAAACTCTAACTGGCGCTGGTCTTTTGATTATTCTAACTGGAACCGGTCGCCTAACTGGCCGTCTGACCTGAGCATCAGCTTGGGAAGGAATAAAGGTAACAGCAATTGGTAAAATCAGCGCTAAACTAGCAAGCACTCTTTTAATATTCATTCGCAAACTTTCCTTCTATGATATAGACATCAAAGTAATTAATATCTCGCGAAATATTAATCGCCTTGACAAATAAATGATAGAACTACAAGGATATATACACTAGTGAAAAAGGTAATTACTTAAACCGTGACTAATGTCATATAGGAATCCGCTTTGATTTCTGAACTAATTTGCGTAGGCAGGCAATAGGCAATAGGCAATCTTGCTACAGTCAAGAAGGCTTCTTAGTTGTACTGAGTTTTTTTAGAAATCAAATATGAGTCCTATAGGTGAAGAAGAATTCATAATTAAGAATCAATCACAGAACTTACGCAAAAATCGCTTTTGATATTTGTGGCAGTGCCCACTTGATCTCATGTCCAGCTAATTAGTTATCATTCCCGAATCAGATATGTAGAAAGCCCAACAACCCCTCTTCTCTGCGGTCTTAATGATAAGTCTTTAACCGGGCGCGATATTAGGTGATTGCAACTCAACTTTGCCACCTGAAAAAAGGGACGGGCAAAATACCCATCCCAGAAAATTCACTTTTATTCAATTGATAGCAAAACTTTTATTGCACTGCGGTGGGAAAAGCACCAGGTTGCACAGCTACATTAATATTCTGCCCATTGCGACGTAATTCCATACGTAAATCGCCTCCGACTTGGCTATTTTCTACTGCTTTTTGGACACTACTGGCATCTGTGACTACTTGTCCGCCAAGCTTTTGGATTACATCACCAGCACGTATTCCTGCTTTAGCGGCTGGCGAATTTGGTACAACTTTCACAACTAATACACCTTTATCTTCATTCACATTCAAACCGCTGTTGGGATCTGAGTTGATATTTTGTTTTAGTTGAGGCGTTAACCCCATCATCTGAATTCCCAGATAAGGATGTTCTACTTTGCCTGTAGCTATAAGTTGATTAGAAATGCGTTGTACTGTGTTGATGGGAATAGCAAAGCCTAATCCTTGTGCCCCTTGGATTATAGCTGTATTCATGGCAATTACCTCGCCACGGGAATTTAGCAGAGGGCCACCGGAGTTACCAGGATTAATCGCTGCATCAGTTTGAATATACTCTACTCGCTTATCGGCAGCACCGATTAGATTGCTACTGCGTCCAGTAGCACTGATGATTCCGGTAGTTACTGTATTATCTAGTCCAAGGGGGTTGCCGATCGCGATCGCCCATTCTCCTGGTTGCAGTTGATCTGAGTTCCCTAAAGCCACTGAAGGTAGATTCTCTGCCTGAATCTTGACAACAGCGACATCGGTTAATTCATCTTTTCCTAACACCTTACCTTCCAAGGTGCGCCCGTCTTTGAGTGTTACTGTCACTGTATCAGCACCATCTATGACATGGGCGTTAGTGAGAATCCGACCATCGGAACTGATGAGAAAACCTGAACCAGTACCCCGTTGTACCCTTTCTCCTGATTGTGGCAGTTGGGAACCAAAAAAGCGGCGAAAGAACGGATCGTTGAATTCATCTGGTATCCGACTTCTTACGGTTCGGGAAGAGTTAATCCGCACGACTGCTGGCCCGACCTTCTGCACCACCTGTGTCACAAAATTAGGATCTGTGGCGGCTGGTAATGGCGGAGCGGCATTGACTCGACTAACTGCCAAGTTAGATGCACTCTCAGACATCTGCCTAGAATGTCCAGCCATATAACCACCTGCTAATGTCATACCTGATCCCAGCAGCACCAGCGATAGAGAGGCGGCAGCCTTTTTCCAGGGCGCTCGATTTTGGTATTTGGTGTCAACAGTGTTTGATAAAATGCTATTTGATGGGTTTTCTCCATCACGAGATTGGTTTTGCATTGCTGTCTGGAAAGATATTTTAGATATATTACTAATGTAGATATTATTTATGACAGTTTTGTTGCGGAGGTATTGCGTTGTTGTGAAAGATTTGGTATTTTAACCATCGCATCCCGCTTTAAATGAATTTTATCTATAGGACTCCTATTTAATTTCTGAACAAGACTCAGTACGGATCTATGCTTTCTTTCCTATTCCCTATTCCCTATTCCCTATTCCCTACCCACACAAGTAAATTCAAGAATCAAAGCGGATTCCTATATATGGAATATAGTCATTCGTAAGGGCGCACATCTGTGTACTCCGATTGCGTGTTCCATCCATGTCTGAAGGAATAAAATGGCACAGGGTAAAATCTTACTTAAGCCTGGTACTTTATGGACAAGTGTCAAAGAGCAGACGGAATATGCTTTACAATGTGGAGCGTTGCTGTCGATACCAACGGAATTTGAGTTTGTCGAACAGGATAATGTCCGCTTTTTAGTGCGGATTTTGTCTAACTTGAATCGCAAAAAAGCAGCCGATGAAAAACAGAAAAAACAATCTGCTACATCTGGTCAAGAGTTTAATCCTTTCTTGCCCTACGAAGAGGATTTATTTGTAGCGGATATTTCTGATACCCATGTATGTATTTTAAATAAATTCAATGTTGTTGATTATCACCTGCTAATCATCACCCGTGATTTTGAGGAACAGGAAAGTTTGCTCACCCTGGAAGATTTTACGGCTATGTGGGCATGTCTAGCTGATTTCGATGGTTTAGCATTTTACAATAGTGGCAAAACGGCAGGTGCTAGTCAGCGACACAAGCATTTACAGTTAGTTCCTCTACCATTTGCATCTTCAGTCCCGCAAATTCCTATTGAACCTCTGTTGAAGGCAGCACGATTTCAGGACTTAAGCGCAACTTTACCAGGGCTTCCTTTTATACACGCTTTCGCACCGCTAGATCCCGATTGGGTGCGAGGGGGTCAAGCAACACTGGAAGTTTATCGCACTTTGCTAGATGCCGTGGGTTTAGATGCAAAGCAATTGGGTGCTTACAATCTGCTGGCGACACGAGAATGGATGTTGATCGTACCGCGATCGCAGGAGCATTTTCACTCCATCTCTGTGAATTCATTAGGATTCGCTGGTGCTTTGCTAGTGCGAAATGCCGCAGAAATGGAGCTTCTCAAAGCTGAAGGGCCGATGACTATCCTCAAGAATGTTGCTATATCCTAATTAAATTAGTGCGATATCTACGACGGATTACGCCTACACAGGTAATAAAACTTGAGAATTACCATTGCTCCTTATACCAATTCAATTAATGATTGCAACACATCCTTGGGTAAAGACGCGATGAATCGCGTCTCTACAAATGGTCTATTTGTCGCATTCTTTTTTTTAATTGGTATTACTTCCTGTAGAATATCCTCTAGTTGACGGCTGTTAATTTTCTCTCTAAGTCAAATAAGAAGCCGTGGATATACTCTTCAGTCCATTCTGCACCATAGAAGCGTTTAAACATCCCTCGTGCTGGGTCTTTTTCAGCCCGATATCGTAGGTATCGCAGTTGGGCTTGCTCAATGGCTGCTAAATTTTGGGAATCTGTTACAACTTCTGCCTGTTCTACAAAATCTAGATAAGCTTTCAAATAGTCTTTAAAAGCGGCAAACACCTGAGTTTCTACTACAGCCGTTTCTTGGGGACGAGTCCACAGAAAAGCGGGAGAGAAAAAGGGCCGTGCTTCTTCTGGAAAATCTCCTCCCCAAGATAGATGCTGTTGATGGGAGTGGAAAATGGGCAGAATTGGTTCAGTATATTTTGCTTGATACGCTGGATCGTCTCGAAATAGGGGCTGCATATCCAAAGCAATTAGATGTCCTCCGGGCAATGTCACCAAATCTGCCCCAAAAAAGGGTAAATCGTAGTTGAGACGGGGAAAAATCACAAAATTCAGCACTTGCAGCGAATTGCCACCCTGTACGTGAGCTGCGCGAATTTGCCGCAATTTTGAAGTTTGAAAGGCATAACTGGTGGTGACAACCTCTTCCTGATTCTTTCCCTTGCCCACAACAGCACTCTTGGACTCAAACCCAGTGGGGATAGGATAGGGCTGTAAATCCAAGCGCGATCGCATATAGGCGATCGCATAATCGAGAAATGGCTGATAGAGTGTCACGTCGCTTCGCTCCGAATTAAAAATTAAAAATTAAAAATTAAAAAACTTCTGCCTCCTGCCTCCTGCCCCCTGCCTCCTGCCTTCTGCCTTCATCTTTTGCCCGCACCAACTGCTAGGGGAACAGCATCTTCAAATAAGAATTCATGGAGAAAACGCTCTGCCCATTCATGTCCAAAGTAGCTGCTAAACAAACCAGATGCGGGATCGCGGTCTGCACTATATTGGTCATAATCTTTTTGAGCTTTGACAATCCGCTGGATATCTTCAGGATCTTGGAGCGGTTTTGCATCTGCTAACATTTGCCAATACAAGTTTAAATAATCCTGAAAAGCTTCAAAGACTCGCGTTGCTACTGTTTCAGGGTCGGTTTTGGCAAACAATAGGTATTTAGAAAAATACTGGTTGGCATCGTAAAACTTCATTTCTAAGTTTTGCGCCAAATCCGGGTATTTATCGTGGAGAGATTTCAGCGGAACTATATATTTTTTTTGATAATCTTCATCCTGAAATAATGGCTGAAAATCAAGCACAATCAGGTTTTTGACTTTACCAAAGGATAAAAAATCAATCCCTAACAGAGGTAGGTCGTAGTGATGACTAGGATAAACCACGCTGTTAAAAATTTGGGCACTCTCCCCGGCATCAATGTAGGTATAGCGAATTTTCCGCAACTCTTGACATTGGTGACACCAACTACGAATAGTTGCTGGGTTTCTGCCGCGATCGCTAACTTTGAATTCCAAACCAGGGGGAATGACCCTACTTTGTAAATCAAACCGCTGAAATAGCTCTTTTTCTAAAAATTCCAGGAAAGGCTTATACATGGAGCATGATTTGTTAACCCTTGCATGAAAATAAGTTATGGCGATCGTGCACGTCTCATTTATGAGAAACAAAGCAACATTCCTTAATAGGGCATTGGGCATTGGGCATTGGGCATTGGTCATTTGTCATTGGTCATTGGTCATTGGTCATTGGGTATTGTAGATTACTCTTCCCATTCCCCATTCCCCATTCCCCATTCCCCAATTCCCACTAACGCCTAGCATGATTCTGACTGATCATTTGCTCCAGCAGTTCTTGGGAAACACAGCGACGCTCAGAACAATAAGTCATTAAGTTGACTCCGTTCATCATTCGCACGGTACTGACTCTGACACGAAAATCATCTGTAACAAACCAACAACGTTCCTGACCTTGATTATTGTCATAGTCAGTATCAATCGTCAGCACTCCATCATCGGCAAATCGATACCGACTCACAACCGGAATGCTCTCAACATAACCTTGGTTGCGGATCAGTTTTCCAGAACGTCTCGTTTCGTCGGGAACATCAACCAAAATGGCAGCATTATCAGTATTCGGTAGCCTGGTATCTAGATTCGCTTGCCATGAAAAACTCGCACCGCCTGTTGCTTTAGTAGGATCTATCCCTTGGGCTGTACAAACTTCCTGGACTTTTGGATCATCCTTTTCCATGACTTTAATGATCAAATTCGACTCTCCCGACTCATCCGCCGCCGAGTCAAAATGATGAACGGAGCGTTCCGTAAACCATGTTCCCTCACTTTTGCGGAAGAAGTCGAGCATTGTCAAGGGCGGTATTAAATCCATCTGTTTTGAAACCTCGTTTTATCAAACTTTTGGTGTTATTGAATACTGAGTTATGAGATGAAGTCCCCATTTCGCTAAAGTGTAGGATAACTCCAAAAGTTATATTTTAATCAGCTGATGACAAATACTGAAATTCAACTTATTACTAGCGATGCCTACGGCAACGGCTTTGCCGAACGCCCCAGTCCAACTCCAGAAATCTTAACAGCCCTGAAAAAAGGAATCCCTGTGGATGGGGTCGATTTGTACCAATTCAATCTAAGGGAAGTCGATTTACGACAAGCTAATTTGAGCAAAGCCAAGCTATTAGGAGCCGACCTCAGTGAGTTGGTCTTGAGTAATGCCGATTTGAGTCGGGCTGATTTGCGAGGCGCGAATCTGCGAGGAGCCGATTTGAGTGGGGCGAATTTGCAGGGAGCCTATTTAAACCGTGCTAACCTCCAACAAGCTAATCTCAGTGGTGCAAATTTGGAGGGAGCTAAACTCCAAGTAGCGCGTTATGATTCACAAACGAAATGGCCCCAAGAATATAACTACAAAGCGTCGGGAGCGGTAGGGCCGGGTGCTAATCTCAATGGTGCTTTTCTGAATACAGCTTCTTTACGAAATGCAGATTTACAAGGCGCGAATCTGCGTGGAGCCTACTTGAGTGGCGCTGATTTGACTGGAGCCAATTTGCAAGGTGCGGCTTTGAGTGGCGCTGACCTGACAAAAGCTTATTTGACAGGGGCTTGTTTGCGGAATGCTCGATTGACTGGAGCCGATTTGCGGGATACTGACCTGCGAGCAGCTGACTTCAGTGATGCAGAGATGGAGCATCTTCAAAGTATTGCTGGGGCAGATTTTACTCTTGCTCAAGGACTCACAGAAGCAACTAAAGCTATGCTTTCCAGCCGTCCATATTCAGAACTCGACGTTTGGAACGCCTACACCCGCACAACAACTCGTGAGAGTTTGAGTGCTTAACCGTACCAATTGTTAGATTTGAGCTTTTATATGATGTCCGTCAAATCACTCATAATCAACAGTTTGTAGTGAGGACTCAAGTCGAATGGCACTAAGAAAAACCCAAAAGCTTGTGTCGTCTCGTTCCCAGCCTGGAGGCTGGGAATGTATTTAAAAGAGGCTCTGCCTCAATTCAAGCTACTGGAGGCGGAGCCTCCCAGAATGGATTCCCAGCCTCCAGGCTGGGAACCAGTCAGAACAAAGGCTGTATCTTTTCTTAGTGCCATTCGACTTTAGTCCCCAAAGGCAGGACTAAAGTCCTTACTACGAACATTTTTTATTAAGTTTGATTAAACGGACATCATATTAGGTGCAAAGCGTATTAAAAAGTGCAACCAAAAATTCAAAATTCTTTGACCAGTTGTTTTGTAGTGAGTTCACAACGGCTTCCAGTTCTTTTTCAGGAGCGCTAAAAATGTCGCGTATCCTTCGGAAAAACCCGGCGGATCTGGTAGAAAATATTGGGGAAATTCTTTATACGATCGCCAAGGTTCTGAAGCATTATGCCGCAAATGTAAGGCACATTCTGAGGAACCTGGTAGTCGCCAAGTCATTTGACCAGTTGGTGTATCAGTCACAAATGCCTCCTCATCTTGAAAAAGTTGATCTTTTCTTCCAGATTTTGGCAGATTAACCGGATATTTTTGTCAAATTTAAGGTAAAATAATACATTTACGATTACTGAAATAAGTTTTATAAAGAAGAATTCAGAACTCAGGAATCAGAATTCAGCATCAATTCTGTATGACTGTTGGACAAATTTATGGCTAGAGTATTCAGAATTCTGTATTCTGACTCATTTTGATCACAAAAATATTCTGAACAAAGTCACACTGCTATTGTGGCAACAAGTCTTCTAAAGCTGCTCCGACGACTCGGTGATCCTCATCCTGTCTGAGTTGGTTCAGGGCTGCTTTGGCTTCCGGCTCATCAAAGCGTTTGAGGGCATAGCTAACTCGCACCCGCATCCGCCAAGATTCATCATTCACCAATGTTAGTATTTGGGATAATGCCGCAGTATGTTGGCTAGAATCAGCTAGTAAGCCGAGTCCATCAACAGAGGATTCCTGAACTGTGAAATCTTCATCTTTTAAACCCTGAACGCAGATATCAAATAGTTCTTCAGGACAATCCATTTCAGCGATCGCAGCTAAAATACTTCGCCGCACTAACCAATGGTCATCCTGATAAAATGCTAGAACTAGATGAGAAACTGCGACTCTACCAAATAGCGACAAAGAATTTGCCGCCTCAGCCCGCACGTTGGGGGTATCGTCAAATTTCATAATTTGCATCAAAGCCGCAAAAGATTCCGCTGATTGTTGATTACCCAAACCCCTGGCGACAAAAGAACGCACCAAAAATTCTGAGTCATGAAGTTTACTCGTGAGCAGAGGAACTGCAACTTCTGATTCATAATCATCGAGAGCCGCGATCGCCTTCAAACGATAGTGAAAATCTGGGTTTTTCAGTTCAGTTTGGATTTTTTGGATTTCCATAGGTGCATTTGGTACAGCTATTCTTACTTTATTTTACAGATGTCATCAAATGGCGATCGCATGATCAGAAGATTGAATCAAGGGCATTGGGCATAGGTTATTCTCCTTGTTCCCTGTCTGCCCAATGCCCAATGCCCTATCCCCTAAACTAATGACTCAATTAAGCGAAACCGTCAAAGAATTAATAGCCAAAGCTAGAATTGTCAGCTTTACTGAGTGGGAACAGTCCCATCCAAAACCAGCGATCGCCATATTCCAAGCTGCGGATGATGCTTTTCGTTACCTGGACGATGAAGATTTATCGCAGATTAAAACCTTGTCACCCGATAATTCTGAGTTGATTCCTGTTGCTCAATTGTTACGCGATCGCGCAGCCGAAATTGTTGATGAAGCGAGGGAACAGGTTTTGGCGACTTATCCCGAAATTATCCAGCCTGGAGGCGGTCTTTATCCACCTGAACGCGCCCAAGCTTGCTGGCGAGACTTTTGGCATTTTCTCCGCTGCATTACATACAGCATTGCAGGTGGCCACACTGAGTATACAAATCCCACCGGACTGCACTATATGAACCTGCTTTATCAGGAATTACAAGTTCCATTGGATGCCATGCTTTTAGGCTTAAAAAGCATCAAGGCTGCTAGTTTGAAACGCTGTCCAGTCAATCAGCAGCAAAATCTTGCTCCCTATTTTGATCATTTAATCAGCCAATTGGCTACTTTCCAAATTCGATAATTTAAGTGGGCGTAAATAATTAAAGGTTTGTAGTCAGAGCTTCAGCTATTACTAGGAAACAATTTTAATTAATTTTACATTGCGTAATATAGTTTAGTTTATTCTTGCCCACTTATTGAGATAAACTTCTCCCTTCGCGTAGCGTCTTGTAGAGAAGGGGAGACGCCAAGGGTGAACGGTGACTCAGCACGATTAATACTTTTGCTCAAGGGGACGACACAATACCATCACTTGTATCCCAATCGCAAATCAAATGCTAAAAAAAGCTAAATTTTCTTTAAAAGTATCATCTAGCTTCACAAATTTTAATAAATATGGTTTCAGCATCGTATCACAATATGTAAAAGCAACCGATGCAAAAACTTAAAATCATCAAGACTAATAAGGATTTAAAATCTCTATGTCCTCTCCTTTGTCACAATGATGTAAAGTTTTTTAACATCTGCTGAATATCCTTCTCATAAAATTTATTTGTTAACTGGGAGATAGTTTGAATGGCTTTTGGACCAGCATCACGATTAGGGGTCGCACTGTTTGAAGACACCGATCCTATTGATCTGTGGCCAAGTCGCTCTAATGAGGAAGTTGAAACCGTAATTAGATCAGTCTACAAGCAAGTTCTAGGCAATGCTTATGTAATGGAGAGTGAGCGGCTTTCCGTTCCTGAATCCCAACTCAAACGGGGTAACATTAGCGTTCGTGAGTTTGTGCGTCAAGTTGGGAAGTCGGAACTTTACCGTTCACGCTTTTTTGATAGCGCACCCCGCTATCGAGCGATCGAATTAAATTTCAGGCATTTCCTTGGTCGTGCGCCATTGGATCTGGAAGAAACGCGTGTACACAGCACTATTCTGGATACCAAGGGCTTTGAAGCTGAAATTGATTCCTATCTAGACAGCGACGAATACCAAGAAACCTTCGGGGAAAACATTGTGCCTTATATTCGGGGCTACAAAACCGAAGCTATCCAGAGTTTGGTTCAGTTTACTCACTTGTTCCAACTGGTACGTGGTTCTTCTAGCAGCAGCTTGAAAGGCGACTTAGCTGGCAAACAACCAAAATTGAACAGTTTGCTAATTCAAAGCACACCTACCCCCGTAATTTCACCAGCTAGCAAGGGTGCTGCATTCCGCAACCCAACATCTACTCCTCGCACTCGTCAAGGTGTGGGATCTGGTGATAACGGTAAGGTCTACCGGGTTGAAGTCACTGGCTACAAGGCAAATGTGGTAAATAACATTTCCAAGTTTCGTCGCAGTAACCAGGTCTTTTTCGTGCCATACAATCAGCTTTCACAAGAGTATCAGCGGATTCACAAGCAGGGCGGTGTGATCGCCAGTGTTACTCCTGTTAACTAGGGAGTAGGGAGTAGGGAGTAGGGAGTAGGGATAGAAAAACATTAAAAACTTTAGTTGTGGGTCATTGTGCCGAGATTGCTTGCAACAAGGCATAATGCGTCCAAATTTTCAATCCCACGCCAACCAGGCGTGGGTTCCCTACTCCCTCTGAAGCGCTCTGGGGCAATACCCTGCAAAAAGCCGTTTGATGTCTCCATGAATTGCCCCTACCTAAAAATCAGTCAGGGTTTTGGCTATTGTTTGCGTAAGTCCTGATTCATCAACAATTAGCTCAAGCGATCGCTGATTTGGGGTTTGATCGATTCTGCCGTCAGTTGTCATATACGAAGATATTTAACACACTTTCACAAATTAAAGTTTTACAAAAGCTGGTCAGTAGCAAAAATAACTGACAACTGATAGGAAATTCTACCTTTATCAAGGGTAGGATGCTCAGACATTTCATTTAATTAACGTTTTTAAGGAGATACTTCAATGTCACTTTGGGCTATTGATTCACCGAGAGTTGAACTGCGTCCGAACACAAGCGAAAGTGAATTACAAACACTGATTCGGGCAGTTTACAAACAGGTTTTGGGCAATGCTCACTTGTTGGAAAGTGAGCGACTAGCCACCGCTGAATCGCAATTGCGCGATCGCAAAATCAACGTCCGCGAATTCGTCAACACCGTTGCGAAATCAGAACTTTATCAATCCCTGTTTTTCAACTCTTCTTCCCAATATCGGTTCATTGAACTGAACTTCAAACATTTGCTAGGACGTCCTCCTGCTGATCAGGCAGAAATTGCCGAACACGTCCGCATCTATAACGAACAAGGCTATGATGCTGAGATCGAATCCTATATCGATAGCTACGAATATCAGCAGAATTTTGGTGAGAATATTGTTCCTTATGTTCGCAGCACAAGCTCCCAAATCGGAATTAAGAATGTCACCTTTAACCGCACCTTTACCTTGCTCAGAGGAGTAGCTAGTAGTGATAGCGATCGCAAAGCCAAACTGATCAGCGATGTCGGTTCCAATTTACCCACATCCATCAAGGCTCCTGTAGCTGGTTCTAGTGTAAGCAGTACCGACAAACGCTTCTTGATTAAGGCAGTCAAAGGTTCAGCTAATCTCCGTACTCGTCTGGGCAACCTCGAATATGTAGTTAACTACAACCAACTGTCTGGACAAGTGCAAAACATTCATCGGACAGGTGGCAAAATCATTAGTATCACTGAAGTTGCTTAATTAGGTGAGTTAGGAGTGGGGAATGGGGAATGGGGAATGGGGAATGGGGAAATAATAACTCCCCACTCCTAACTCCCCACTCCTAACTCCCCACTCCTAACTCCCTACTCCCCACTCCCCACTCAGCACTCAGAACTCTTGGCTAGTATATAGACAGTGAGAATAACTTTTTAGCCAAGATACATCTTGGATTTTAAGCTACTTTTTAAGATTGCTTTTCTAATGGAAATTACTGAATTCTTTGAACTTTCAATTGGACGATGGCGATCGCAGCGTAGCGGTCATCATTTAGCATTCGCCCACTTTGAACAAGTCCTGTCTGACATTGACATTGAATCTCTATCCACCGATGATCCGGCAGTGTTAGCAATTTGTCAATTGTATGACACTGACCCCGCCAGTATTACCCACCCCTTTCGGATGACTTGGAAAGGTGAGTCAGACTGGGACGATAAACCCATTTCTGGTAGTACTGTGCTGGTGCCAATTCCTGATGCCGCAAATTCTTCTATAGGAAAACTTCTGCGGGATAAGGGATACGCTGAAACAATCCCAGCAGTGGCGAAATATCATCTGAGTGACGATGGGATTTTTACCCTGCTGACAGAGTATGAACTCGCTGCTGCTGAAGAAAAAATTTGGTTTGCTACTCCAAATCTGCGATTTCGGGTAGCGACAATTAAAACCAGTGATGGTAAAGGCGTAACAACAGCTTCCTTTTCTTCCGAAATTCGTTCTTTGTCAAATTCAACCAGTTAGCAAATATCAGGTTAAAACATAAAAGGAATCATCTAGTTTTGTCACTCTGAGGTTGAATATGACGATAGCGCCCAGTGAATCTAGTACCAACGCTAGCGATTTGCTCACCTTAGCCTGTTGGATGGCGGGAGATTTTAGCAATTACAAGCAATCTTTTGCAAATCCGCAACTTTACGCCCACATTCACATTTTTTTTCGTCCTTTACCGGTAGAGTTTTTTTCTGCTATCGGTTTTTATTCTGAACAAGCTTATGACCACGATTTATGGACACCCTATCGTCAGGGAGTACATAAACTAGTCGATTTGGGCGATCGCATTTATATCGAAAATTACAGCTTGAAAGATCCTATGCTTTATGCAGGTGCAGCTCGTGACTTAGATATCCTCAAAACTATTACCCCAGAAAGTATTGAACGGCGTTATAACTGTTCAATGGTTTTTCAACGAGAAGGTGAAATATTTCGAGGCAGTGTGGAACCAGGCAATCAATGTCTGATTAAGCGCAATGGATGCCAGACATATCTTGTCAGCGAAGTAGAAATGACCGAGCATACTTGGATAAGTCTAGATAAAGGTATGGATATTGAAACCCACAAGCAAATATGGGGATCAACTGCTGGGCCATTGCGCTTTGAAAAACGAGAAAGTTTTGCTGATGAATTACGTGCGGTGAGCGCATTATGTTGATTCAGCTTGAATCTATTAAAGCTAAAATGTTACCTCCACAGGCTGAAAGAAAGATGCGCTGCTGGATTCGCAGCCGCCACTTGATTTGTTCGGGTAACTTTTTTATATTCGAGACATTAGAATATACAACGATTGAGAGATTTTCTCAATGTGTTGCTTCTTTAGGAGGAACAGTAATATCCGTTGACCCCGTTAATAAAATTTGGATGGGCGATCATCGCCAAGTAATTTTATATCAGGCAAAAGCTAGTTTACATACACCTCATCATACTTTGAAACAATACTGGATCAAATACGGTGGTTTCTACACTAAATTTGATGAGCGGGTTTAAGGGTTATTATCCTGCGGAAATTCTTCTGACAGGCGTCTATACTCCAATTCAAAATTAAGTTTTGAATTTTAAATACTCCCCAAGGGGGTTGACGGCTAATTGTTAATGTCTAGTTGCTAATTTTTTATCATGATTAGCTATTAGTTATTAACAGTTAGCCGTCTCAGTTTGTTAGAAAATGTAACTAAAAAACTACCCAAAACTTGATAAGTTAATATCAATAACTAGTAATTAGTAAATCTTAAGTAGAGTGTGTTACATCTGTGCTATTTAGTATTGCCACCCTACTATAGAAATTTGGCGTTGCATATTTGCGGGATGATTTTGCTAGTTTTGTGGGATGGGCATCTTGCCATTGGTGTCAACTTAACGCGAAACCGCACGTCCGCCAGGGATTGTAAATCCCTGTCTCATAGCTAAAGTCATCTGAAGATGACTAGATATCCCCAAAAATATTCAGTCTACTTCAGTAGACTTTAGCTATGAGCCAGAGAATTCATTCTCTGGCGGGTTATGAAGCCCGCAGCGAAGCTATTTCTAGCTTAAGTTGACACCAATGGCATCTTGCCCGTCCCTTGTATTTCAGGCCTCTCGTGTCGCTCACCCTACAAGAATCATCCCTTGATTCAGCAACGCCAGAAATTTTATTTTTACTTGATAAATTAGTCAATTCTACCCACACTAACTCAATTATGCAGACCTTCATAGACGACGCAACCAGACAACGCCAATATCAAGCATTTCCCCAAACAGAACCCATCGAACTGTGGAATACTGCTTCAGTTGATGACATTGAAATTGTCATTCGGGCAGTTTATCGGCAAGTATTGGGTAATGCCTACATTATGGAAAGTGAGCGGCTTGTCGTTCCAGAATCCCAACTCAAGCAAGGGATAATCGATGTTCGTGAGTTTGTGCGTCAAATTGCCAAATCAGAGTTGTATCGCTCCAGATTTTTTGATAACGTTTATCGCTATCGGGCAATTGAACTGAACTTCAAGCATTTGTTGGGTCGCGCTCCCGATGACTACTCTGAGACGGTACTTCACAGCAACATTCTAGATGAGTCGGGTTTTGAGGCGGATATTGATTCTTATCTTGATAGCGACGAGTATCTAAACGCCTTTGGGGATAATATAGTGCCATATTATCGGGGTTATAAAACCCAAACAGGCAAAAAGATATTGGAATTTAGCAATATGTTACAACTGCTGCGGAGTAATTCTAGCAGTGATCAGAACCTAGCAACAAATAATCAACCTCAACTGGTGCGATCGCTAATTACCAACACTCCTTACGGTAAACTAAAACCCACCGATGTTAGTGCAATACTTGCCGAAGTATTCAAGCCCAGACCAGAAACGGCTGCTACTCCAGTTAATAACTTTATTGCAGCTCGCACAGCAGCCGAACAAGGCTTGCGGCAAAAGATTAAAGACCAAGAAAGCCAGATTGCAACTTTGCAACAACAACTAGCAGACTTAAGACCCTTTGCCAGCATCGGTGCAACAAAATTTAGTAATAGTTGGCAGACTTCCAGTTCCGTGACCAGTACAGGCGAATATACATCTTTGCAACAGCAAGCTGACACTCAAGAAAAACAGATTGCAGCTTTGCAAGAGCAAGTTGCTGATTCTCGACGGTCTGCCACAATTGGGGAAGCCCGGTTGAATAAGTGGCGCAGTCGCGTTTTTAATGGCTAATTTCTCTATTGTTTAGTTTTGTCGGGTGGGTTAGGCTTTTCTTAACTCACCCTATTTAATTTCCTGATGTTTTCCGAGTCAGTTTGAAACAATAAATAGTCAAAAAATGTCTGAATTATTGTTTTAATAGGCTTGCAACTTATGAAAAAAGTTATCGTTTATCGATACCCTACTTATGGACTAATTGGATTAATATCCTTAACAACTATATTTTGCACAGCAACATCTGCCCTAACACAGTTAGCAGACAATTCCCCAATTGGGCAAACTCCTATCCCTGCTTCTAATTTAATCTGGCCGACTCAAGGGTTTATTTCTCAAGGCTTCCGCAAATATCAACATGAAGGAATTGATATTGCAGGCGCATCTGGAACTCCTATTGTTGCTGCTGCATCCGGTACAGTTGTCAAAGCAGGTTGGGATAATTGGGGATTAGGCAATGCCATAACTATTAAACATCTCGACGGCAGCATTACTGTTTATGGACATAATCGCCGTTTATTAGTGAGTAAGGGTCAACAGGTCATTCAAGGTCAAATTATTGCCGAGATGGGATCTACAGGCAATAGTACAGCACCTCATCTACACTTTGAAGTTTATCCAAATAGTCGAATAGCAGTTGACCCCCTGCGTCTGTTGACATCCTTAACTGCAAGCGTTGGTTCTGGTTCTAAAGTTCAACAAATAGATAATCCGAACCGCCCAGTCTCGCCACCTCCAGTAGCAATTCAAGTTTCCCCTTCACAGCCAATTCCCATAGATTTTGCACCTGTAAGCACTGATACTAAATGTAATGGAATTACTGTTATTGAAGGTGAGACTGCAAGCATTCGTGTAAAAGTCTGTGAAGAAAATGGTCAGTTATTTTATATTGGGCAGTTAAAGCAAGACCGAAGTCAGCCTATAAAGATCACAGCTTTGAATATTGGTAAAAACAGATATCGAGCAAATAATGGCAGTTTTTCTTATTTAATCACTCCAGAAAAAGTGGAAGTTTGGCGAAATGGCAGTCAGATTCGTTCTGACCGTTTTTTTACCGGAAACACACGGAAGATAGATAGCCCCGAAGTAAATCCCTCAAAATCCCAAAAATTTTGAGGGATTTACGTCTTTCAAGTGGGTGTGGAATAGGGAGTCTCTTTATGGATAATTTTAGCGATCGCCTAAACTAAAAGTAAGCATCTTTTATCCACATAACATCTATGGTTCAGTCTTCTAATCAACGCCTAACCCTAGAAGAATTTCTCGCACTTCCCGCAGAAGATATTACATACGAGTTTGTTAACGGTGAAGCTGTACCCAAATATAAAGACAATGAAATGTCACCAAAATTTTTTCATAGCTCGACTACTGGTGCTTTATTTATACTATTGTCTGCATGGGCACAAGCAAAGGGTCGGGTTGTGATTGAATGGGCAATTAAACTAACACGAAATCAACAAGATTGGATGCCTGTGGCCGATCTGACCTATATTTCTCATAACCGTCTTCCTGCTGATTGGCTATTAGACGAAGCTTGTCCTGTCGCACCTGAATTAGTCATCGAAATCATTTCACCTGGTCAAACTTTTGGTGAAATTGCAGAAAAAGCTACTGATTATCTGAAAGCTAGTGTTTCTCGTGTTTGGGTGGTTGATACAAAAGCTAGAACTGTAACTGTATTTGCGCCATCTTCCTTGCCGATTACTTATCGATCTCATCAAATAATTACTGATGATTTGCTACCAGAATTGGAAATTACCCCTCACGCAATCTTTCAACAAGCTGGATTACCCTAAAGTTTCATCAGAAATCAACAGTTTTTAGCGATCGCTATTTTATGGCATCCAGCGAATTGAATCTTCTGAACACCATCCTGTTTGAAGACGAAGCAGATAACAAATAGTTAACCTCAGCTTATAAATTACTTAGCGCAAAGTCAAATTCTTCAACCAAGCTCAGGGCTAGGTCAATTAAACTGACTTTTCACCGATGCAACAAAGGTGCAGGTCGATGCATCAAAGGTGCGGGTCGATGCATCAAAGGTGCGGGTCGATGCATCAAAGGTGCAGGTCGATGCATCAAAGGTGCGGGTCGATGCATCAAAGGTGCGGGTCGATGCATCAAAGGTGCGGGTCGATGCATCAAAGGTGCGGGTCGATGCATCAAAGGTGCATCGGCAAGTCCTTCACAGTCTTCGATAGGGGTGAGGAAACGGCCTTCGAGAGTATCATGAGCAACTAGTACAGCACGGCAGAAATAAACCACCCATTCCCAATCAACAAAACCCTTACGCTGTCTTCATTTTTAATTTTTAATTTTTAATTTTTAATTCCGCCTTGCGGTACTAGTGTCTAAATAGTTAACAGCAAAATCTACTGTGGAAAAACCTTTACACTATCACTGGCTATAGATAACTCTACTCTTGTACCCACAGGTAACGCCGTATCTTTCAGCGTCCGCGCATGGAGTTCTTTACCAGAGGGAGTTTGTAAACAATATTGATACTCACGTCCTAAAAAGCGTCGGGTGCGGACGACTACGGGCGCATCTGTGGCTGGCTTTAAGATAAAATCTTCTTGGCGGATCATGATTTCACCACTATCATCGGTGTGATTTGCTGTTAACTCAAAACTGCCAATTTCTGTTTTCCATAAATTCCCTTGACGATGGGCGGGAAGGAAATTAGCTTGAGTCACAAATTCGGCGACAAATCTTGATGCTGGATGAGTATAAATTTCTTCTGGTGTGCCTAATTGCTCTAAATGTCCTTGGCGCATCACACCCACTATATCTGAAATAGCTAATGCTTCTTCTTGATCGTGGGTAACAAAAATTGCTGAAGTACCCGCCGCTTTGAGAATGTCGCGCACTTCTTCTCGCAAGCGCAACCTAACTTGAATATCAAGATTGCTCAAAGGTTCATCCAAAAGCATGAGTTGGGGTTGGGGTGCTAAGGCACGGGCGAGTGCAACTCTTTGCTGTTGTCCACCTGAGAGTTCATAAGGGTAACGTTTTTCTAAGCCTTCGAGTCTCACCAAATTAATGACTTCGGCTATGCGTTTTTGGATTTGCTGTTTACTGAAATGTTTCAACCCAAAAGCCACATTTTCTGCCACATTTAGATGGGGAAACAGGGCATAATCTTGAAAAACAACGCCGATGTCGCGCTGTTCGGCTGGGATGCAAGTAGAATTATTACAAACTATCTGTTCACCAAGTTTAATTTCTCCTACTTGCGATCGCTCAAAACCAGCAATCATTCTCAACAGCGTAGTTTTACCACAACCGGATGGGCCGAGCAATCCCAAGATATCTCCTTGTTGCAACGTCAAAGATACGTTATCTACAGCAGGAAAGGCACTTTCTGCAAACCGCTTGGTGACATTTTGTAAATCTAGAATTACTTGTTGCATAGGGAGTGGAGAGTACTATAGTTCAATTACTTGAAAAGTTTCAAATCAGTAGAGGTGGAATTCTATAAGTGATTTACCTCCTGCCTACTGCCTCCTACCTCCTTCAAGACTTGCTCTTTTTTGACGTTCTCTTGAGATAGCACCAATAAAGTTGAACCCATAGAAACCAACAGCATCGCTAATGAAGCCGCCGCCGCATCGGCAAAATCTACATTTTCTGTAGCTTGCCAAATTTGCATTGCTAAGGTGCTAAAGCCAATAGGCGCTAACAGCATGGTGGCGGGTAGTTCTTTAATCGCTGTTAAAAATACCAGCACCGCACCACTCAACACACCTGGTTGTACTAGAGGTAGGGTAACTTCTCTTAAAGTTTGCCAAGCATTCCTACCTAGACTACGCGCTGATTCTTCTAGCTGGGGATTGACTTGCAAAAGCGAACTGCGGACTGTTCCCACTGATTGCGGTAAAAATAAAACTAAATATGCAAATATCAGCATCGGCAGAGTTTGGTACAGCGCTGGCAGATAGTTGGCACCAAAAAATACCAAAGATAAGGCAACAACTATTCCTGGAACTCCAAAACCTATATAAGAACAGCGTTCAATTATGGCGGTGATTTTACTCGGAAATCTGACTGCTAAAATTGCTACTGGTAAGGCAAAGATGGTGGTAACTAAAGCCGCTAATCCAGCCGCGCCAATGGAGTTGAGAATGGTGGGGAATAAATTGGGGAAAGTATAGCCACCGTTAAGTCCGCGAATCAGCCAAAATAAGGTGATACCTACTGGCAAAACTACACCAAAGCTAGTAATTAGTAGACAAAAGGCGAAAGCTGGCCATTTCCAAATCCCCAACTTGACAATTTTCGGTGGACGTAGAGAAGCGGAACCACGACTATAATAAGCTGCCCGCGATCGCATTCGATATTCTAACCACAAAATCAGCAGCACCAATGTCACCAACATCAAAGATAAGGCTGCGGCTGAGTTCCGATTAAAACTAGTTTTATATTGTAAAAAAATTGCCCGCGTAAAGGCATCAAATCGCATCAGCGAAGGTGTACCAAAGTCGCGCAAAGCATATAAAGCGACTAATAATCCACCTGCAATTAGTGATGGTTTCAACTGTGGCAAAACTACCTTAAAAAAGGTTTCTCTACTACCATAACCCAAACTACGAGACGCTTCTTCTAGAGATGGATCAATACCTTGTAATCCAGAACGTACACTCAGTAGCATATAGGGATAGGTAAACAAAGTAATTGCCAAAACTGTCCCAGGAAAACCATAAATTGAAGGTAATTCTTCTACTCCTAATGGTTGAAGCAACAGCTGCAAAAAACTACCCCGTGGTGCCAAAGTTGCAATCAAAGCAAAGCTGCCTACATAGCTAGGAACCGCTAAGGGTAATGTTGTCGCCACTAACCAGAAACGTCGTCCTGGTAAGTCTGTCCGCACAGTTAAAAATGCCAATGGTACGGCAATTAGTGTGGAAAATAATGTTACCGTTGCTGCCATTGCCGCACTGTTGAAAAAAACCATAATATTGCGGGGACGAGAAATCAATTCCCAGAACTCTTCCCCGCCAATACCTGCGGTGCGAATCACTAAGTATAGTAATGGCAGGGCAATGGCAATTGCCACTACCGCTGCCGATAATGTGAGAAATAATGGAGGGCGAACCGCTTTCAACTGTTACAAAACTCCTGCCTGCTGTAATAAATTCAACGTTGCTGGCAAATCATCTAAATCTGTCAAGTTAACATTGGGTGGATTTAGCTTACTAATTGGTACTTGTTTTGATGGCGCTGGGATTCCTTTTACTAAAGGATACTCGTTAGTTTCTTGAGCAAAGTAATTTTGTGAACTCTGTTTGAGCAGGTAATCAATTAAAGCTTCTACATCAGCTTTTTGATCTGTGGTTTTCGTAATAGCTACTCCTGCCACGTTAATCATTGATCCTGCATCTTTGCTTGTGTAATGGTGGGCAACAGGAAAGTTAGGATCATCTTTTTTGAAGCGATATAAGTAATAATTATTCACTAAACCGAGATGAACTTCTCCACGTCCCACAGCTTCAACGATCGCAGAGTTTTTACCGTAATCTTTGACACCATTAGCTTTCATCGCTTTGAGCCATTGGAGAGTCTTTGCATCGCCATCTAAGACTCGCATTGCCGTAACAAATGACTGAAATGAGCCGTTTGTGGGTGCCCAGCCGACTTTACCGCGCCATTTCGATTCTGTTAACTGCGAAATTGATGTCGGTAGTTCCCCTTGTTTAACTAACTTTGTGTTGTAGTCAATTACACGGGCGCGTCCGGAAATTCCTAGCCAATGGCCTTTGGCAGAACGAAAGCGAGAATCAACCTTGTTTAGCAGTTTAGAGGCAATTGGTAGCGTTACCTGTTTTTTCTCCAAAGTGCCTAAAGCACCAGCATCTTGAGCAAAAAACAAGTCTGCACGGCTATTTTTGCCTTCTTCCAAAAGTGCGATCGCTAATTCAGCAGTATCGCCATAACGCACTTGAATATCCTGATTCAAGTCTTTTTTGGCTTTCTCAATTAAGGGGCCAATTAGTTTTTCTTCTCTGCCTGAATAGATCACGAGGGTTTTGGTTTGGGCATTTACAGCCACCCCGATTCCCCAACCGAGCGTTACAGCTAGAGCTAACGCTGAAACTTTCAGCAATGGTAAACTTTTCAATTTCCAATCCTCCACCTTAATACTTACCAGGAAGTTTTTGCAATAATCTTGGTATTCTCAACCTTTACCATTAACCTGTACTGGTAAGCAATAAACTTTCTCAAAAAATTTAGATTTTTCCTATCTTTGCCAGATGCATTCCAGCCAATAGCAAGTTATATGACTTGTACTTGCTGCATGAGCTTGAGTGTTGTCTCTAAATCGCTAAGATTACTCAAGTCGATTTTTTGAGTTTGTTTTTTAATTTCTTGGAGAGATTTTAGTTTACCTTTGGGCGCAACAGCCGAAGTTAGAGGATACTCAAAAGTTTGATTAGCAAAGTAGTTTTGGGCATTTTCATTCAGCATGAATTCGACAAACTTTTGAGCAATATTGGGATGTTTGGCGCTGTTAAGAATTGCTACACCTGCGACATTTACCAAGGAACCCACATCATCGGTAAAATGATGCTCCACAGGAACTTGAGGATTATCTTGTTTGATTCGTTCTAGATAATAATGATTGACAAATCCCACAGCAATTTCGCCGCGAGATAAGGCTTCTACGATCGCAGTATTATTAGGATAAACTTTAGCATTGTTAGCTTTAATACCTTCTAACCATTGCCTAGCCTTGTCTTCTCCTTCTGCAACTCGTAAGGCGGTGACAAAGGATTGAAAGGAACCATTTGTAGGTGCCCAGCCAATTTTACCTTTCCATTTCGGTTCAGTAAAGCCAAAAATAGACGATGGTAATTCCCCTGATTTTACTAATTTAGAGTTGTAATCTGCTGTACGCACTCTCCCCGAAATACCTAGCCATTTCCCCTCTGGTGAACGATAGGTAGTATCTACTTGATTGAGAAGAGATGTTGGTAACTGTACTGCTCGATTTGCTTTTTGAATAGCTCCAAGGGCGCTAGCATCTTGGGCGAAGAAGACATCTGCGGGACTGTTTGCCCCTTCTTCCAAAATTGCTGATGCTAACTCAGCAGTATCGCCGTAGCGGACTTGTACCTTAGCATTGGTTTGTTGCTCAAATTGTTTGATCAGCTCACCAATGAGTTTTTCGTTGCGTCCTGAGTAGATTACTAGCTCTTTTTCTAAGACACCAGTAGCAGCCGTAGCTGGTGTAGCTTGCCCTGAAGGCGATTCGGCAGTATCGGTGGGAGTTTGATTAGGATTACAAGCGATCGCTAATCCCCCACTAGCAGTTGCTAGTCCAACTATATAGACAAACTTACGGCGCTTCATAATTTTCTTCCACCAGAATTAAAACTATTACCCAAAATTATCAATAATCGTATTGATTAAATATATCGATAATATCATAAACTGGTTTTACTCTTGACTAACATCTAAAACATAATGTTTTTTCTAAATCAAGATATTACAGCAAATTTTACTTATTTTATCTGGTTTAGCCGAGACTTATACTCGCCAGGGCTAGCCATAAATTAGAGTTTACAAACATCATCTTGGAGAGTTTTTACCTTGATTATTGATAATATTTTGAATAAAGTTCCAAGAAATACTTGATATTAATTTCCATTAAATCAAAAAGGTTGCCTTTAAGCAACCAGATACAGATGGGAATTATTTTCGTGTGGAAATAAGTGTGAGGTAAGCTAATTGGCATTTAACTTGCATCATCAGGGCGGGCAAGATGCCATTGGTGTCAACTTAAGCCAAAAATAGCGTACTGATTGGGTGTTGTTCACCCGCCAGGGATTGTAAATCCCTGACTAATTGCTCAAGTCTACTGAAGTAGACTGAAAATTTTTGCACTCTTTCTCTTTAGTCCTCTTCAGAGGACTTTAGCTATGAGACAGGGATTTACAATCCCTGGCGGACGTGAGGTTTCGCGTTAAGTTGACAGCAATGGCTTTTCGGCCCACCCCACAAATAATAGTAAAATCATCCCGCAAATATGCAACCCCAATGTTGTCTGTAATTTATTAAGATTGGATTTAACGCTTAACTAAAGATAAATCCGGTGTTAGTCTCTGTAAAACTTGTTTCAATACCATCACTGTCCAATCTATATCAGCTGCGGTGGTATCATGCCCCAATGTGATGCGAATTCCCCCCAAAGCCGCTTTTTCTGAATAACCCATCGCTAACAATATCGGACTAGGGCTAAGTTTACCACTGTGACAGGCAGCACCAGCACTGATGCCGATGCCTGCAAGGTTTAGCTGACGTACTAAGGCTTTACCGCTGAGTTTTTCGCCATCGGCGTTTTCTAGGCACAGACTGATATGGTGAGGTAAGCGATCGCAAGCATCCCCTGTAGGAATTAAACCAGGAATCTCAGCTAATTGGGCAAAGGCGCGATCGCGTAACTCAATCAATCGTGGTGTTTCTGTAGGCAATTCTTCGGCTGCTAATTCTGCTGCTATACCAAATCCGGCAATTATCGGTACTGCTTGTGTACCAGAACGCAATCCCATTTCTTGTCCACCACCACTGACTAGGGGCATCAAATCCACACCAGGACGCACATATAGCGCCCCAGCACCTTGAGGCCCATATATTTTATGACTAGAAAGGCTAAGTAAGTCTACAGGAAGTTGTTGCACATCTATGGGTAAGCGTCCCGCAGCTTGCACCGCATCTGTATGGAACAAAGCACCATGCGATCGCACTATTTTACCCAGTTCTGCGATCGGTTGCACCGTTCCTACTTCACTTTGACCGTAAATTATAGAAACTAAGACTGTGTTGTGTCGCAACGCCGCCTTTAAATCCAAGGGGTTGACTCTGCCTTTAATATCCACAGACAAGCGCGTAACTTCCCAACCCCACACTTCTAGCAACCTTACTGTTTCAGAAATTGCGGAATGCTCAACGCTAGAAATAATTATATGTTGAGGAACAGCATACAACCGAACCACGCCCATAATTGCTAGATTATCTGCCTCAGTGCCGCCAGAGGTAAAAATGATAGATTCCGAATTGGCAGCGTTAATTAAACCAGCAACTTGGACTCTAGCTTGTTCTACAACTGTTGCAGCCCGTTGTCCCCACTCGTGTAAGCTGGAAGGATTGCCCCACTGTTGAGTGAGGATTGTTTGCATAACTGCGATCGCTTCTTTTCGAGTAGGTGTAGTGGCGCTGTAATCTAGATAAATTTGCATATAACCGCTAATGGTGAGAACACACGTTGGTATAGACTGCTGATATGATCAGCTTGAGTAAAAAAACCGGAAAAAATCTTTGTAATTCTGCCTCTAGAAATAGATTTTTCCCTTGCCTTGGAAAGCTATTTTTCTACTTAATTCAGAACACAACATTTTGGGAATGATAAATATGTCCACTCCCAATCCACTTTTAACAGATTACAGTGCAACTTATCTCTAGACAAAGATATTTTTTATATATCTTTTTAGTAATATTCTCCCTTGCTGGTTGTCAACGAGTCCAGTCCTACAATCAGCGTCCAGAACCCTTACCACAAGACCCATTAGTTCAAGTTTACTTTAACCATTCTGAGTCTTCAGAATACAAAGAATCTTACCGCCAGCAAACTCGCCTTGGGGATGATTTAGAAAAACAGATTGCCGATGCTATTACACAGGCTAAATCTACAGTAGATGTGGCGGTGCAAGAATTACGTTTACCCAAAGTTGCCCAAGCATTAGTTGATAGACAAAAAGCTGGGGTAAAAGTCAGGATAATTTTAGAAAATAACTACAGCCGACCTTGGAGTAGCTTAACATCTGCCGAAGTAGGTAAGTTAGATAAAAGGGAACAGGAACGCTATAACGAGTTTCGCCAATTTATCGATATTAACCAAGACAATCAACTTAGTCCAGCAGAAATCAATCAAAGAGATGCTTTGATGATTTTGCAGAATGCCCAAATTCCCTGGATTGATGATCAAGCAGATGGTTCAGCAGGTAGTAGCTTGATGCATCATAAATTTGTGATTGTGGATAATCGGATTTTAATTATCACTTCTGCTAATTTTACTTTAAGTGATACATCTGGTGATTTTACAAATCCCAACACTTTAGGAAATGCCAATAACTTATTGCAAATTGACAGTCCAGAATTAGCATCTTTATTTACAGAAGAGTTTAACATTATGTGGGGTGACGGGCCAGAAGGTCAGCCAGATAGTCGATTTGGTTTGCAAAAACCGATGCGTTTACCTAAACAAATAACTTTAGGTAACACCCAAATTACTGTACAATTTTCGCCTACTTCTCCAACTCAACCTTGGAGTAACAGTAGTAATGGTTTAATTGGCAAAACTTTAGATTCCGCAACTAAATCTACCGATTTGGCATTATTTGTGTTTTCCGATCAGCGGCTTGCAAATATTTTAGAAAAACGCCATCAACAAAGTGTCCAAATTCGCGCTTTAATTGAACCACAATTTGCCTATCGTCCCTATAGTGAAGCATTGGATATGATGGGGGTTGCTCTCAGTAATAAATGTAAATATGAAGTTGACAACCATCCTTGGACTAATCCAATTACTACTGTAGGCGTACCTCTATTACCCAAAGGTGATCTATTACATCACAAATTTGGTGTTATTGATGGTACAACAGTAATTACAGGTTCTCATAATTGGTCAGATGCCGCTAATTATGGTAACGATGAGACACTTGTAGTGATTGAAAATCCCATCATTGCTGCTCATTATGTGCGAGAATTTGCTCGTCTTTATATCAAAGTGAAACCGGGCTTACCACCAGCAATTCAAGAAAAAATCAAATTAGAACAAACACGGTGTCCCCAAATAAAAACTTCTTCATCAAGTGAACCACAAGCAATTAAACAACTAAATATTAACACTGCAACTTTGGAAGAATTAGCAACTCTCCCTGGTGTTGGGAAGAAATTAGCGCAGCGGATAATTCTTAGCCGTCAACAGCAAAAATTTACATCTTTGCAAGACTTAGAACGAGTTCCAGGAGTGAGTGCTAGAACTGTAGAAAAATGGAGCGATCGCCTAATTTGGTAGTAGTCTTTATTTACTTTTAGCAATTGCTAATTGGTAGATGCAGCGAATTTTTTGAGAAAAAGCTTGATTTCATATTAGCCCACGGAGGTGGGCTTTGTTTGTTTAGCCCTGAATGACCTTCGCCAGGGCTGTAAAACCACATGAATAGGTATTTAAATGCGATCAGCTAACTCAACCAAATTGCGAAAATGCCCATTCTGAGAAAATCGTTCTGCGATTATTTGTTGATAAACTGCCTCATAACCATCAGTCATGTGTTCAACGCTGAAAAGATTTTCGACATACTGACGACAGGCATAGCGGTCTAACTCTATGACGCGATCGATAGCACTAATGCATTCTTGAATATTATTGCAGAGGAAACCCGTCTTGCCGTGGGAAATTACCTCTTCAGTAGACCCCAATTTCATTGCAATCACTGGCGTACCCGAAGCCATTGACTCCACCATCACCAATCCAAAGGGTTCCCGCCAAGTGATGGGGAATAGAGTTGCTACTGCACCTCCCATCAGAGCATTTTTTTGAACATGGTTGGCTTCACCCAGATACTCAATTTGCTCCCCGTCAATCAGTGGTTTGATTTCTTTCTCAAAGTATTCCACATCAACGACATCCACCTTACCTGCCATTTTCAAGTGCCAACCAGATTGTTTGGCAATTTCTATGGCTAAGTGCGCTCCCTTCTCAGGAGATATCCGACCCAAAAACGCTAGGTAAGGAGGATCTTGTGGTTGGGAGTGAAACTTATAACTGCTGACATCAATCCCGTTGTAGACCGTTGCTATACAGTTCAACCCTAACCTTGGTTCTCGTTGTGAATCGGAAATATTGACGTAGGGTTGTTTTTTACCAAAACTAAACATCTTTTCGTTGTCAGGGGTAAAAATACCGTGCAACGTGTGAACTGTAGGGGTTGTGACAAGATTTGCGTAAGATAATGCCCCATGTCCGATATGGGAGTGAATAATATCAAACTCTTCTGCGCGTTCATACACCGAAGCTAGATTCAGCATCTCGTAAATGCCAAAATCTTTGATAGTCGGATCAAGTCTGAGGGCACGGGGATGAACTGACCTTAATTTTGCCAGACTCATAGAATCTCCCGATGCAAATAAGGTTACGTCATGTCCGCGTCGGACTAATTCATCTGTCAGTAACCCTACTACCAACTCTATCCCACCATAACCTGGAGGTGGAACTCTTTCCCATAATGGAGCAACTTGAGCAATTCTCATCATAAACCTCTTAAAAATTGAAGAAGAATTCAGGAGTCAGAATTCAGGAGTCAGAATTCAGGAGTTAGAATTCAGGAGTTAGAATTCAGGAGTCAGAATTCAGAATTCAGGAGCGTCTCCGGCTCCGCTCCTGACTCCTAAATTTTGTTCGATAAAACTTGAATTAGACGTTTTTATTTCTGTTGTTTTAGTGCTTGTAATTGATTAACTTGGCATCCGAAAGTAACTTCAGATACTAAACTTTTTAACAATCTCCTTCAAATGTTATGCTGTTAATTCTATATTCCTTGTCTATCCTAGTACGGAAATTACCCACCCCTAAAGAGGTAGCTATATTCTGATTTATGATTTTTTGATGATTTATGGCAATTTTAAATATGGATTTTTTTATAAAAATAAACTTCCTAAAATCGTTATAATCTAAGCTAAATGGTGATATTGGGCGATAAAACTATGCTATTGCTTGCCAATTAACTTGTTTACAAATATTAATTAAAGAATAAAGCGTGTAGAGACTCTTTGGGCGGCTTTCCGTACTCTAAAGGTTAACCTGCATCCATCCAAAGGACAGATTTTGGTAAATTCGATGGTTTGAAATCAGAAGTGGTATTTTTTTAGAAGTTTTATCTATTTTCTTAAAAGTAATAATTAACTAGTACGCCACGGCGGAAATAGAGCAACCATTTAAAATCCGTAAAAAACCTATTCCATAATACTTTTGACTGTTAAGTTGTTGACTAATTACACAAAATATGATATTTTGTATTGCTATCAATAAAAATCATCATATATATAAACGTGAATATCTCTCCATCTCTCAAAAAACCGCGTGTCTCATGGCAAGCGGTTTTCTCACTACTGATATTTGTGTTCATGTACCTGCCCATACTGGTACTTGGCTTTTATAGCTTCAATCAGTCACCCTACAGTGCAACTTGGCAAGGATTCACTCTCGATTGGTATCGCAAGTTGTTCAGTGACGATCGCATCTTATCAGCTTTGCAAAACAGTATGATCGTTGCTGGTTGTGCAGTGGCAGTTTCAGCAGTGCTGGGAACCTTGATGGCGGTTGGGTTGGCGCGTTACGAATTTCCTGGTAAGAAATTGTATCGGGGTATTGCTTACCTACCATTAATTATTCCCGATATTGCGATCGCAGTGGCTACCCTAGTATGTCTAGCCGCCTTTGCAATCCCTTTGAGTTTGTGGACGATAGTTGCAGCCCATGTAGTGTTTTGTCTCGCTTACGTCGGACTTGTGGTTGCTTCACGACTAACTAATTTAGATCCTCACTTAGAAGAAGCAGCACTAGATTTAGGCGCTACACCAACCCAAGCTTTCATCAAAGTATTGCTACCTGAATTAATGCCTGGAATTGTAGCCGGTTGTCTCTTAGCCTTTGTTCTCAGCCTAGATGACTTTCTCATTTCCAGTTTTACTGCTGGTAGCGGTTCTAACACTCTGCCAATGGAAATTTTTAGCCGGATTAGAACAGGAGTTAAACCTGATATTAATGCTCTTAGTGTAATGTTAATTTCCGTATCTGCGATCGTTGCTATTGTAGCTGAATTAATTCGCGCCTCTGGAGAGAAGAAAACTTTTAAATAAGAGTTTTAATTTGCAATAAATATTATTGGCAATTTCGTTCTTCGTGAACTTTTTTGGTTCATGAACAACAGCTATATTAAAATTTAGGGTGCATTACGGCAAGCCCAACGCCCAAACATTATGGCAATGTGCCATACTTTCTGCTAACACAACGTCATAGTATAGATAAGTAATACCAATTGTAAAAAAGAATGCGACAAATACACCATTTGTAGAGACGCGATTCATCGCGTCTTAACCCAAGTATGTGTTGCAATCATTAATTGAATTGGTATAAATAAATATAATTTATTCATCCTTCTATCCTCGTGTTAAAGATAGTTTTAAGCACATGAATAAACTTCCGTGTTCGCTTCTCTACATAACTGTTTTCAATTAGATAATATTGGGGCTAACTTTGGAGAAGATGCTATTTCCCCCTCATTATGCAAATCTGCCAAAATCCCAATTGCTCAAATCCATTCAACTCTGATAGCAATAGATTTTGTGTGAGTTGCGGACAAAGCAACTTTGGCAAACTGCTAAGAAACCGTTACCGCGTATTAAGACTTTTAGGTGAAGGTGGATTTAGCAGAACCTATGCTACAGAAGACGTAGACAGACTAAACGCGCCTTGCGTCATCAAACAATTTTTCCCACAATTTCAGGGAACAGGACAACGCACCAAAGCAGCAGAATTTTTCAAAGAAGAGGCTTTTCGGTTGTATGAACTGGGAGAAAATCACACCCAAATTCCCAGATTACTAGCTTACTTTGAACAAGGTGCTAGTTTATATCTCGTACAAGAATTTATTCAAGGAAAAACTCTCTTACAAGAAGTTCAGCAACAAATCTATGATGAATCACAAATTTGGGAACTTTTAGCTGATTTATTGCCAGTACTGCAATTCATTCATACCCATAACGTCATTCATCGGGATATCAAACCAGAAAACATTATTCGTCGTGCAAGTGATGAAAAACCAGTATTAATTGACTTTGGCGGTGCTAAACAGGTAACACAAACCAGTTTAGGAAGACAAGCTACAGTAATTTATACCCTTGGTTATGCCCCAACAGAACAAATGGCTGGATTTGCTTGTCACGGCAGTGATTTGTATGCTTTGGGTGTAACTTGTGTGCGTCTTTTAACTCGATGTTTGCCGTTCCAGGATGCTTCTGGACAGGTTAATGATCCTATTTATGATGCAATGAATGCTAAGTGGTTGTGGCGCGAACGTTTACAAGAAAAAGGTATTACTATTAGCGACGACTTAGGAAAAATATTAGATAAATTACTAAAATATCTACCGAGCGAAAGATATCAAACAGCAGTAGAAGTTCTCAACGATTTGAAATTTGCAACATCGAACATTGAACCTGTTGCCCTTAAAATTGTTTCGATGTCCCAACCTATATTACCGCCGCTACCACAAAAAGTAATCGTACCATTACCACCCTTAGAAACCTTTGAATTTGACGTAGTGACAGTAGACACAGGTGGTAGAGAAGTAAATCGCATGAGTTGCAATGCAAACTTCTTTGCCGAAGAATTGGGTAAATCTGTCACATTAGAAATGGTATCGATTCCTGGTGGTACTTATATGATGGGTTCACCAGAGTTTGAAGGAGATGCTGACGAACGTCCTCGGCATCAAGTTACCGTTGAACCATTTTTTATGGGGAAATTTCCCGTAACTCAAGCACAGTGGAGAGTAGTAGCAGCTTTACCCAAAGTTAAACAAGCTTTAAATCCCCATCCATCGAAATTCAAAGGTCTAGATAGACCAGTAGAAAATGTATCTTGGTATGAGGCTGTAGAATTCTGTCTCAGACTATCAGAAAAAACTGGACGCGACTATCGTTTACCAAGTGAAGCTGAATGGGAATATGCTTGTCGGGCTGGAACTACAACATCCTTCCACTTTGGCGAAACCATTACCTCTGAGTTAGTCAGTTGCACTATCGAACCAAAAAGCAAATTCCGTAAAGAAACAACCAACGTCGGTAGTTTTGAAGTCGCCAACGCCTTTGGATTGTACGATATGCACGGGCTAGTTTGGGAATGGTGTGCTGATGCATGGCACAACAATTACAACGATGCGCCCTCAGATGGAACAGCTTGGGAAGTTGGCGGTGATATTAATCGCCGGGTACTACGCGGTGGTTCTTGGAGTTTCAACGCAGAACTGTGTCGCAGCGCTAGCCGTAGCTGGAATGAGTCAGACGGTGGGCTGAGAGTTTGTGGCTTTAGAGTAGTATTTTCCGTAGAGGAGATTATTTAGCAATTTAATTTAGAGGCTGTAGAAATCATGAAAGACAGAATTGAGAAAGGTGACATAGTACTGATAAATAAAACTGGAAAATATCATCAACAAGTTGGTGAAGTAAGTGAAATTGATTATAATATTTTCTTCGTCAAAATAGTGATAGTAAGGTTAGGGAATCAAGAAGAAGCTTTTGAAGAAAAAGATTTGCAATTACAAACTAAAAAGCCGAATATGCAAGAAGTCATTGCATCAGTAGACAAAATTTTAGAAAAAATTGATCAGATTACTCACTTGTCAACAACAGAGCAAGTAGAGTTACCCAATCGGTTGAAATATCTGAAATTAGATATTCCTAAACTAGATAAACAGTTGATTCAAAAAAACTTCGACAGTATAGAGAAAATACTCGCAGGAAAAAGAGAAGTAGACTCATCAGCAAGTTTTTGGCAGGAAATAGATCCTAATTTGGAGAAAATAGGCTGGTGGATTAGAACAAGTTTGTGAATTAAGAATTTTTAAAAGTATTTGGCGAACGGAATTTGCTCTTACTACACTATACAAATTCCTCATGATGTGCCTTAAGAAAAATAGGTTGTTTCAGGCTTTGATTACTTATCCTTTGATCGTAAATAGACGATGCTGTAGGGGTTTAGCATACTAAACCCCTACGAAAGATTTGGGCTTTCACCTGATACATATTTGGTATTTCTTGTCAATGCGTAAGTCCTACATTATTAAACTGAAACCGTATAAAACAGTGCTTCACTTCTTATACCAATTCTGTATAAAGATACAGTAGTCCCCCCTTGGCAAGGAGGGACGGCGATAGCCGGGGGGTGAATGATATGCAGCTTCACAAAGAAACGGTATTAACCTAAACTTATCAATAAATTAGAGATAAAACTTATGTTTGACCACATCATAGTTTTAGGTTTAAGGCTAAATAATTGGAAGTGGACATAATTAAACATAGCTATATTTTTATCATCTTTGTTCCCTAATGCCTTACGCCTCATATTTTATGCTCTATCATAAGCAGTTATATTTATTTTTACCCACCTAAATAACCTTGCCTTTGTAACTGTATGACCTAAATTTTGATATTAACTTGATGATTACTTGTTGTTAAATTGTTGTTAAATTTAAAAAATAATTTTTTCATCTTGTTAGGGTGTATTCTTAGCGTTAATTCATCAGTTATTAGATTAACAAAGAGTCTTTTATTAGATAAAATAAACTACAAATATCATCAGGACTATATATGCGTTTTTCTCAGTTTGCAGGGATTCTTGGTTGTACAATAGCAGCTTTTATGTCAATTGCACCCATACAAGTAGAGGCTGCAACTTTTAAAGTGATATCTGGAGTCACCAGCATTGATCGTGACCACGAGGATATTCTGAGAAATATCGGGCTAATCTTGACAGGCGATAATCATACAGTCACACCAATTCCCAGCAATTATTTAGTTGGCTTCAGCATCGACTCAGCCACCAACTTTACATTCAGTGACGAGGGCGGTTTTACTCCGCTCTCAGGTACAATCGAACATACTGGTACTGTTACCTTCAACGATCAAATTACTGTTGGTGAGTTTTCAATAGGTTTTGCTCCAGGACGTACCGTCCCAAATGCCAGCGGATTTGTTTTAAGAGACACATTTTCTTTAAATACAATTTTGTTTGATTTAAGTCTTCCGGAACCTGTAGCATTTGATGGTCAAACTTTAACCATTCCCGATGTTAGATTGTTGATTTCTCCAGAGTTTGCAAATATACTAGGCGACCCTGATTTAACAGGTTTGTTTGCTGGAACTGCACGAGTTGATGCTCAAGTTGCTGCCGTACCCGAACCTGACAGTGTACTGGCAGTTTTGGCAGTGGGTGCGGCTCTCTTGGCAACGAGATTTTATAAGAAGAATTCAGAACTCAGGAGTCAGAATTCAGTATGAATTCTGTACGAGTTGGTGACGAATATTGGTTAAAACCGTACTTCGTCCCGCTACGCTAACACCCGAAGTCAAGCGAAAAAAATTAAAATATTCTCACCTTAAAACTCTACCCATAAAGGGATAGAGTATTCACAAATTCAGAATTCAGTTAGCGGTAGCGGGGCGTTTAGCCCATTCTGAATTCTGACTCCTGTTTTATCAAATTAAATGCACTTGATATCCTGAAGCATGGCTAAATGCTTCTTAACAGGTGCAAGGGTATTTGCAGCAATCATCCCACTGGCGGCGACTGCTGGTAAACCAATGCCGGGAAATGTCGAGTCTCCACAGCACATCAATCCTGGTAGAGGTGTGCCAGGGCCAGGAAACATACTACTTCCAGCCTGAATTGCTGGGCCATAAGAACCTTGGTGACGACGGAGATAACGCTCGTGGGTTAGAGGTGTACCAACAAGTGTGACTTCACAACGAGAGCGAATATCTGGAATGATTCGTTGTAGCGCTTGCCACATTACTTCTGCACGCGATCGCTTTTGCTCGGCATATTCCTGGTTTTTTCTATCCATTCCCTGCCAGATAGAGTATGGCTCATTACCAGGAGTATACACATGAATCACGTGTTTACCCGGTGGTGCTAGAGATGGGTCGAGAATTGAAGGGATTGATATCACCACGACATTCTGAGGTGCTGTTATGCCCAATTCCCAGTCATTAACCACGATGTAATGACACCGCAAATCTGACTGTAATCCTTGAGCATCAATACCTAAATGCAGATGCATGAAGCTATCACACTCAGGTGTCGCCTGTCGTTTAGTGCGGTAGTTTTTGGGTATTGCCTTTTCTGGTAGTAGCTTCAGTGTGTCCCAAACCGATGCATTAGAAATTACTGCTCGACGCGCCCGAATTTCTTGGCGATCGCGCAGACGCACACCCACCGCACGATTCCCTTCTACAAGCACTTCCTCCACATGAGCGCCCAGCATCAGCTTCCCGCCGTGACGCTCCAATCCTTGTACAAGGCTGTCAACTAAAGCACCACTACCACCAATGGGATATTCAAGTACTGCGTCTGGTCGATACCAGTCCGCAAACATAAATGCTACCTCTGCGCCACTAGTGCCATCTGCGGGTAGCCCAGAAAGCAGAAAACACAGCAAATTCAGCCAATTTCGGGTAAATGGGTCTTTAACAACGCCATCCATAATTCGGCTAAAGGGGCCCGTCAACTTGATGACATCTGTCAGATGTTTTGCCAGAGATGGGGCAAATGGGGCTACAGTTCTAGCTGCACCCAAATCAAAACGTAATGCGGCTGGTGGTATAGAAATTGCTGCACTAGCGAATGGTTCCATAACGCGCTGGAGTTCTTGCCATTCGGTAACAGCATGATTACCACGCAATTTCATCAGCACTTCAGAAAATTGCTCGGCACCAACCGATGTGTCAAAGTCACCTTCTGGTAGACAACAACCCCAAGTATCGTAGGTTACGCATGGTAGTTCAGAGCCAATTGCATCCAATACTTGTTTTAGGGGATTGGTAGATGGGCTGTAAGACAGTCCAGAATAAAGGGACGGGCCTGAGTCAAATTTGAACCCATTGCGCTCAAAGCTGTGGGCCGCACCACCAGGGATGGAGTGGCTTTCGCAGACTATTACATCAAAGCCATACCGTGCCAAAAGAGCAGCACAACTTAAACCGCCAATACCGCTACCAATGACAACTATATCTGTGTTTTGCATATTCTTATTCTATGTTTAAGTAAGTGGGCAAGAATAAAATACAGCAGTTGGCTTTTTAAGTGATGTACAAAATGCAGGACTTACAAATCAGATATAAAGATGCCTACTCTTGTAGATAAACAGATAGATTGCAGGCTGCCAAAATCTAACCTGCAAGTATTTTCTGAAATCGTTCGTCTGCTCGAATTAGATCAAATTCAGAATTATTTTTTGCAAACTCTCGATGTTGATCGCCTCTTAATCTAATTGCCTGTGTCAAACTTTCAATGGCTAAATCACGCTCATTTTTTAATGCATGACAACGGGCTTTATGACCCCAAGCCCAATGAAAATCAGGCTGAAGTTCTAAGACTTTATCATAAGAAGCGATCGCCTCATCATATCGTTGTAATTTTCTAAGCGAATTACCGCACCCAAACCAAGCTATATAGTTATCTGATTGGATAGCAATTGCTTTTTGATAAGATAATAATGCCTTTTGATAGTGTCCTAATCTTCTCAGCGCCCAACCATGATTTACCCAAGCAAGAAAAGAATTAGGTTCTCTCTGAATAACTTGATCGTAGCAAGCTAATGCATCCTCATACCTACTTTCAAAAAATAAAGCATCTCCTTGTTTCAAATAATCATTGGCAGTGAAAAATAAATGAGTATTTCCAGCCTTTAGTATTTCTAGTTGTGCTGTTAATTCTTGGATTTTTTGCTGAATTTCTGGGTGGACATAATAATCTTGTGTTAATGAAGGAGAAGGTGTTAATCCAGAAAGCTGCTGAAGAATTTGTTCTTTATGGTTTTGAGCATCTAAAAATAGATTATTTAATTGGGATAATTGCCCTAAAAAGTCTGACTTTAATATTTCTAGCTCTTGCTTAAAATCTTCTGTTTGCTTTTTTACTTCTGCCGCGACTTCTTTTTCCAGTTGTGTTTTTACTTCTGTCTCTAATTGTTGCTTTGTTTCAGCTACTAATTCACTAACTACACTACGACGCAGCAGCCAAACACCGGCCGCTGCTAATATTGGCAAAAAAGTTAATACAATTAGCAAAATGTTGAGTAGGGTTGTGCTGTTACCAAAAGCCCGGTCTACTTCAGATTGGACGCGATCGCGTATCTCTTTTTCTTGCTGTAGTTTTTCCAGTTCCTTTAACTGTTGAATTGAAATTGTCGCATTGGACTGAGGCTGCTTTTCTGAGCCAGTTGGCTTTGGTTGAGCAGCAGCAACACTGCCAGATAGTAAGACGAGTGACAACACTAACCCTACCTGATTATTGATTTTCATGAAACTTTATTACGTGTTAACACAGAATATATAGTTACATACACAACTAAGTTAATGAATTCCATGTTTACACCACTTGAAAACTAAAGCTAAGACTTGCCCAATTATTCACATCCAAGATATATGAGTCGGCTGCTGTGCCATTCATCTCCGTTTTGAGGAGACTGGCGTTATGTAGGTCTTGTAGCAACGCTTGTGCAACATCCAAGGAATTCAACAATGGGTTAATTGGTTGTTGTTCTGTGGAATACTTAGCAGTGTTCAAAGCGGCGATAGTTCCGCTAAAAGGGGCTGTACTAAAAATCAGCTGTTGTTCGCAAAAGAAAGCTGGCGCACCATTAGTTTGGGGCAGGGTGAGGGTTTCACCTGGGGCGATGACGACTTCTTTGAGAAGAGGCTTGGTATCTTCAGTGTTTGGTTCTTGGGGAGTTTCCCAAGAGTAAAAGGCAACTGCTGTATGATTATTCTTTAATCCTAGCAAGATTAAATATACTGGGCGATCGCTCTGATTTTCCACTCGATATTGCATTTGACTACCAATAGGGACAATGGGAGTGGGGAGTGATTTTTTAATCGGAGTTTCAGTTTTGAAAGCTCGTACTGTTTCGCGCTGCATGACGACGCGAGGCGATATTTTACTAATTATTTCTAAAGTTACCTTGAGAGGCAAGCGAGAAGAACCTTGATTTTCTGTGAGTCGCCATAACTTGGCTGCTAGTAAGGTTGATAATTTTGGTGCTAACTTTTGCGCTGTTAATTTTACTGCTTCTCCTACTTCCCCCGTGGTATTAGGAATTAGCTCGCCACCAAGAGTAAATAGACCATAACGACTAGGGATTTCCTGTAGCTTACCAAATATATAATCAGCCGATTTTTCTCCTGCTACTACGGTGGACACATGGGAAGATGCGGCAAAGGCGCTTGTGGCGTCTACCCGCTCAATTCTTTCCAATCCAGTATCCAAAGCTATTGTTAAATTAATATTTCGGGGTAAAACCCGGACTGCTTCTTGGACGAGTTGCCCGACTTGTAGGGAATTTGCGCCTTCAATTTTGGAAATTTGCGCTTTTGCTGTTAACCCAGTCCGCGATCGCAATATTAATTGCTCTGTTGTTGTTGCTAAGGTAAATCGAGAATTCACTCCGTAGTATGGCAGCACTTGTGGCGGTAATCCTGCCAACCACAGATGGACTGTTTTGCCGTCTTCTTCAATGGCTGTCACTGCGCCTTCTGCACCAATAATACTCTCTGGCAAACCTAACCCCCCAGCCCCCTTCCCTTGTAGGGAAGGAGGAGAATTCAAAGCCTTTCTCTTCTTAGGAGAGAGGTTTGGAGAGAGGTTTTCCAGATTCCCTGGTTGTTGTCTGCTACCCAATTTGAATAGAGAATTTTCCACATGGGAAAGGGCGACTTGAATTGTGCTGGCTGGGGTGAATTCCCACAAATACTGTGTCAAAGCGTAGGTAAATAACCCGGCACTAAAACCAGAAAAGAGTCCTTCCCTTGCCGGCTGCTTTGGTTCTGAGGTAGCTGCTAAAACAATCGGAGTGCTTGGTAAATTCTGAGTTTTGAGTTGTTGGAGAAAGTCAAGTTCCTCTGCTGCTAACTTTGCCACTGACTCCTGAAGGGCGCGACTTTTTAATCCTAAGATTGTGCTAGGAGCATCATAGCTAGTATCTAATACTGCTGTTACTCGGTCTGTGGGGAGCGATCGCAATAATAGCAGTAGAGTTTCTTCTAATATATAGTTGACTATTTTCTCATTTTGTGTATTTATAATTCCATTAGCTGCTACCAGAGCATTTTGCATTGTCTCTGGCGATGTTTCCAATTTGACTCGACTGCCATAACCGCTAAAGTGGAAGACGACCATATCACCGGGTTTAGCTTGCTTGCCCAGGTGATGTAAAAAAGCCGCCTCAATGAATTCCCTACTAGCTTCTTCCTCAGTTAAGGTGAGGATATCTGACCCTTGGAAACCAAAGCGATGAATCAAAAGTTCTCTTTGTAGTTCCACATCCGTCAGACAACCACTGAGGGCTGGAATTTTTGGGTATTGGTTAATACCTATTAACAATGCCAACTTACGCGGACTGGGTTGTGCCAAAGCCTGATAATAGCGATTTCCTAAAGACAACCACTCAGCTTCAGTTATCCCCAATACCGCGAGTATTGAGCCAATTCTCTCTAAAAACGTGCGACGTTTCATAATTAGCTATCAGCCCTCAGCTATTCAGTTAGCAGCTTACAGGGCTGAACTCTGTATTGTAAAGTTACAAAAACCTGGGGAGCAGGGGGCAGGGGAGCAGGGGGGCAGGGGAGCAGGGGAGCAGGGGAGCAGGGGAAAATTCTTAACACCTAACTCCTAACTCTTCACTCCTAACTCTTAACTCAGCACTCAGCACTCAGCACTCAGAACTATTTTGCCCAATGCCCAATTCCCTAAACCGGTACTTCTATCCGCATTGCCCGTGCCAACTCTGCTGCTACCTCTGGGCGAGAAAATTCTGGTGGAGGTAACTCACCGCGCCGCAGCATTTCTCTAACTTTTGTCCCTGATAGGTGAATGCGTTCTTCTGGCCTGCTGGGACTAGTTTTAGATGTTGCCATCTGCTTAGTGCGCGTGCAGTAGAAAGCATGTTCAAATTTCATTGGCACAATGCCTAATTCACTTGGCGCAAACTCTTCAAATATATACTGAGCATCGTAAGTGCCATAATAGTCACCTACACCAGCATGATCCCGTCCAACAATAAAGTGAGTACAGCCGTAGTTTTTGCGGACTAAAGCATGGAATATGGCCTCACGAGGCCCAGCATAGCGCATTGCGGCTGGATTTATTGCTAAAGCTACCCGATCTAAAGGGTAGTAATGTTCCAGCAAAATTTCATAGCAACGCATCCGCACGTCAGCGGCAATATCATCTTCTTTTGTCGCCCCGACTAATGGGTGCAAAAATAGACCATCAACAGTTTCTAAAGCGCACTTTTGAATATATTCATGGGCGCGGTGGATGGGGTTGCGTGTTTGAAAGCCGACGATGGTTTTCCAACCCTTTTCTCTAAACATTTGCCGTGAGGCGGCTGGATCAATTTGGTAAGTGGGAAACTGGGGATGAGGTTCGCGTTGCAACAACCAAATGTCACCCGCCAGATTTACAGTACCTTGGTTATAGAGTACCTGCACGCCTGGATGATTGACATCATCAGTGCGGTAGACATTTCTTGCTTCGCGGGTTTTGTCGTAGTGATATTTTTGGGTGAGTTGCAAAACTCCGATAAATTCCCCTCTGGAGTTATCGAGACGGATTAAGCCACCTTCTGGCAGCGGAGAAGCTACTTCTTCGTTTACCGATAGTGTAATCGGGATTGACCACACAAGACCGTTAGCTAATCGCATTTCTGTAACAGTGCGATCGTAGTCTTCCTGGTTCATAAAACCCGTGAGTGGACTAAAAGCACCGATCGCAATCATTTCTAGATCAGATACGGCGCGATCGTCAAGTTCTACTCGTGGCAAAAAGTTAGCTTTTGATAGGAACTCTGCTCTTTGTTCTGATGTGGCGATACGGTTAACCAACTGTCCACCGTGGGGGGCTATGGCATCTGGATTGTGACTCAACGTAATCCCCTCTTTGCTTTTACTGTTATTGTTTCAGATTATGTACTAACTTATCAAATGCTGGTACGTAGAGAAAAATAGTTTGGGTATATAGGGGGCTGGGAACTGGGTTCCTCCCATTTTGACTCTGGAGGGAATGGCACTAAGAAAAGATACAGCCCTTGTTCTGACTGGTTCCCAGCCCCCAGGCTGGGAATCCATTCTGGGAGGTTTCGGCTATTGTTTGCGTAAGTCCTAATTTCTTGGAAGTTCCTAAATAAAAAGCCCCTGGTCAACACCAGGGGTATCCATCTTTATTCCCTACATATTAGGATCGCATCTGTGAAGCTATAGTAAATCCGTAGTCATGCAATTAACGCATAACATTGATGATTATTTTGCAAGCTATGCTTCGATAGGAATTTACCCAGTGTCATGAATGAGAGCGATGGCTACGACGAGCTATTCGGTGTCGTTGATCAAACAAAATTCAGGAGTCAGGAGTCAGAATTCAGAATTCAGTTGGGTATTCTGTATGACTGGCGGTGCTTCGTAGCGTTAGCGAGTCTTCTCCCAAGGGGAGACGCCAAGGGCGAACGAGCGTCGCGTCTTTATTCTGACTCCTGTTAGCGGTAGCGGGGCGTTTAGCCCATTCTGACTCCTGAATTCTTCCTCAATTCTCGTCACTTGCTTAAAAAAAGGTTTAGCACCCAGCTAAACCTCTATATATTTAGTGCTTAAGCAGACATCCCAGATTAATTTAGACCCACTCTTGCTTTAGTTCATCTTCCTATAGACTGTATCCAAATATCCTGAAGACTTATACGCCATTACCTGATTATTAATAATAAAAGGCTTGGTTAAACCAAGCCTCTATATATACCAAGCATTTACTACACCAAGATTAATTTAGACTGACTCTTACTTTAGTTCATCTTCCTATAGGCTGTGTCCAAATATTCTGACATCTGATATAACATTTCCTGGTTACTTGTAAAAAAAAGGTTTGGCTGTGAACCAAACCTCAATAATTGCTGTGCTTAACAACGTACTAAATTAATTTAGTTCTACTCTGTTTACAGATCATCATCCTAGAGGATGTGTATAAATATTCAGGCATCTGGTATTCAATCACTTGGTAAAAATATTGACTGGTTTATTTAAAAAATACATAAAAATATACCTAAAGAATGAAAAAAGCTTGGTTTCAAATAACCACGGAGTGGTACGAGAGGCTTTGTCAACGAACGGGTCTATCTATGTTCAATTTACCGTTACTCTAATGAGAGTTTATCTTTTGCTGATCGAAGCTTTTATAAAAAAAGACCCTGGGTATTACTCCAGGGTGCATACACGTTTTTCAGGCATTAACAGGCTGAATAATAACTCTGTAAAATAGTTATTTCTACTATCCATAGAACGATACAAATATTTATCTATATATGGTATTGGTACTTTTTTGTTGCTTAGTCTATTATAGATAGTATTTTTTAATACTAAATAGATAAATTGGACGATATTTTCTACTTCTCTAGTATCAGTTCCAATATTCTGTGATCTGATATTAATCTCTTATTTACATTAAATATAAAGATTATAGGGTAAGTATTTTACTTGTTGTTTCTACGTTTCACTTACTTGATGCTACTCACGAAAAAGGCATGGCTAAAAGCCACGCCCTATATATACCAAGTGTTTACCATACCTAGCTAATTTAGAATTACTTTGATTTCAGTTCATCTGTCTCTAGTGGGTTTACAAAAATTCTCCAAAGTGTTGGCAAATCAAGAATTAATTGCTATAAAAAAGTCTGCATTAAGCGAAATATTAATCTAATACCAGTGCTTTATACAATTTACATTAAATTATACTTAATATAGGAATCCGCTTTGATTTCTGAACGAATTTGCGTAGACAGGCAATAGGCAATCTTGCTACAGGAAAGAAGGCTTCTTAGTTGTACTGAGTTTTTTCAGAAATAAAATATGAGTCCTATAGGAATTCATGTTAAATAACTTTGGGGGTTTAAGTCCCCAGCAAGACAGGCAGCCCGTTTTGGGTCGGGGTCTAAATCCCCGGATGCTCGCAGACTCGCTAACGCAAAACGTAATTATTTTAGCGTAGCGGTAGCGAGTCCGCATTCGCTTTTAGCATCTCGTAGAGAGTGTCATTGCGTTAGCGTTCGCGTAGCATCTCGTAGAGAAGCGGGGCGTTAGCAAGAATGCGAATTGCGAATTGTTTTAATAAAAAAAACTTGTTTTATCACCAAGCCTTAGAGGATTTTTGAAAAGTCTAATTTATTACTTTTAGCTGCAATTTTCAATCACGCCTACACAGGCAAAACATGCCTTGGTAGGTTAAAAAGCATTATTTTTATATTAGTATATAGAGATGTAATTTGTTTTTGTGGTAGCGAATTATATTCGCACAATACTTTTCAAATATCCTTTTAGCTCGACTTTATCCAAAATTAAGAACTCGGTTGCTGTTAGGGAGCATACAAATATTATAAGAATCCTTATCAAACGATAATGGAAGCCATGAAAAAGGTTTAGCACTAAGCTAAACCTCCATAGAAAGCAGTTATTCGACACACCAGAATTAATTTAGAGCTACTCTTCCTTTTGGTCATCTTGCTCTAGGATGTGTACAATAATTCTAAAACATGATACGTATTGATATTGCCATTTTGGCAAGTGATTAAACCTCCTTTAGATAGATAAATAGTTAAATATAGTGAATTAAAAATAAAAATTGTCACATTTAAAATTAGCATACAGCAATGGTGTAGGAATCCGCTTTGATTTCTGAACGAATTTGCGTAGATAGGCAATAGGCAATAGGCAATAGGCAATAGGCAACAGGCAACAGGCAAGAAGGCTTCTTAGTTGTACTGAGTTTTTTCAGAAATCAAATATGAGTCCTATATAACTTAATAAATATAATTGAAGAAGAATTCAGAATTCAGGAGTCAGAATTCAGGAGTCAGAATCTAATCAGTTGGGGATTCAGACCAGCGATTGAATTGTTGCACCACCAAATCTACGATTTGGTGGTGGTATTAAACCCGGTTATTCAGACGCGACTCGAAAATACTCGCTCTAAGCGAAGCCATGCCCATGCTGTTCGCGTTAGCGTCTCTGAAAGAGAAGGCTTTACACTGCGCTATCCACCAGTCATACAGAATACCCAACTCCCGGATTTCTCATTTGTGAGAAATCCAGGTTAGGTGGAATATTAGCCCAAATCGAAAAGCAAGATTTCGCCGCCGATGTTGGTGCTAATTTCTAGCTGTTCTTCGCCGTTGATCTGCACACCATCGCCGGCTCTGAGTTCTTCACCATTTAAGTTGACTATGCCTTGGGCTACTTGTAACCAGGCATAGCGATCGCTTTTGACTTGATAATTAACAACATCACCTGACTCTAAAACAGATGTATATAACTCAACATCTTGGTGAATTGTCACAGCACCATCGCGCCCATCCTTAGAGGCAATTAAGCGGAGTTTACCGCGCTTTTCTTCGAGAGGAAAAGCTTTTTGTTCATATCTTGGCGTTATTCCTTCTCGATCGGGAAGAATCCAGATTTGTAGCAGGTGCAGTGGTTCTGTTGGTGAGGGATTAAATTCGCTGTGGCTGATTCCAGTACCAGCGCTCATAATTTGGGCATCACCAGGACGAATCACCGACCCAGTACCCAAACTGTCTTTATGCTCTACAGCACCTTCTAAGACGTAGGTGAGAATTTCCATGTCACGATGACTGTGGGTAGGAAATCCAGCACCAGGGGCGATGCGATCATCGTTAATCACTCGCAGAGAGCGAAATCCCATGCGGTTGGGATCGTAAAAACTACCGAAAGAAAATGTGTGATAACTATCGAGCCAGCCTGTTTGAGCGTGGCCGCGGTCATTGCGATCGTGAATTAAGTGGGTAATTGTATTTTGAGACATAAGTTTACCTCGTTGTTAATTGTTTTTAGAAGAATTTAGAATTGAAAGTTTAAAGTTCTGATTGATTAGACCTAATTTGTAACTATTTAAATAGTAAAGTATATACATATAAAATGAGAAGTACGCACTTAAAAGTGGCGTACTTACCAAAAAGATACTGTGAGATTTGACAGCGGTTTTCAATTGAATGGAATACACTCTTTAAAAACTAAATTACTGTAATTTTAATTTTTCAACAACAAGATTAGCTACTAGGGTGTCTTAATAACAATTCTGCATGAAGATGCACATTATAAGTCCACCCTTGGGAAAGTGGGACAGCGTAGCCAATGGATGAAAAGTGCTGTTAGCAGTAGCGGGGCTAAACGCCCCACTATTGCTAACACAACTGTTTTGACCAATGCCTCATATCCTTAATCATCTTCTAATTTCAGTAATTGTTCATCAAGAGTTTGTATCCGCCCACGCACAATTTCTTCTGAGAGAATTCGCTTCCGCATTGCCTCATTGAGCGCTCCTTTTTCTGCCAGCAGTAAACGTCGGCGAATAGCTTCCAGTTTACTGCTCTTGCCACTTCTACCTTCTACCTCATCAGGACGACGATTATATAGTTCCCGCAGTATTTTTTCTGCACTGGCAATTCGCACTTGATAAGCTGAACGCATCTCTTCATAAACGGCTTTTGGTAACACCCCTGATTTCAACAAACTATCTAATTCATCTTGTGCTGCCTTACCCGTCATTAACTGGGCTTGCAATTCTTCAACCTGTTGTTGAGCTTCTGAAAATTTAGATAATTTTAAGCGTTTTACCACCCAGGGCAAAGTTAAGCCCTGTCCCACTAACGACACCAGCACACAGCCGAAGACTATAGCTATCAAGACTTCTCGCCCTGGTAGAGTAGTGGGTAAGCTCAAAGCTAGAGCCATTGAGAGTGAACCTTTGATGTTGCCTAAAAACAGTAAATGTTGCCAGCGCAGCGGAATTGGGCGGTCAATCCAACGAATCCCTGCTAGTAGCGGATAGACTGTAAGAACTCGTCCGACTTGATAAGCCAAAACTGCAAGTAGAATTGCAGGTAAAGTTCTCCAGAGCGTTACTAGGTCTATTTCTACACCAATCAACAGAAAAATAAAGGTGTTGACGGTAAAACTGGCATATTCCCAGAAACTTAACAAGGTGATGCGACTAGAAGCAGAAGTATTGCCAGAAAGCCCTAAATTCCCGAAAATTAATCCCGCAACAACTACAGCCACAGCACCCGATACACCGATAAATTGCCCAGCCTGAAAAGTTCCTAATGCAACTGCAACTGTCAGTAGAAGACTGCTAAGAGCATCATCTAAACGGGCGAATATAGGTATACTCAAGTAGCCCAAGACTAACCCCACAACACATCCCCCTAGAGAGATAAATAGTAGTTGTTGGATTCCCTCTAAAAATGTGAGTGAGCCTGTTGAATATACTTGCAAAATCAGGTTGAAGGAAACTAGGGCGGCTGCATCATTGAATAGGGTTTCTCCTTCAACGATGGTGGAAAGCCTTGAGGGAACTGGTATCTCCTTGAATACAGCAATCATGGAAACTGTATCAGTGTTTGCCAGAATTACTCCTACAAATAACGCAGGTATCCAACCCAGTCCCAGCCCAAATTTTAAGAGGGCGGCAATAATCGCGCTAGAAAGTATAGCCCCTGGCCCAGCTAGTAGGGCAATTGGTTTAAAGGTGCTGCGTAGGCGGCTGACATCTGTATTAATACCAGCTTCAAAGATGAGAATTGGTAAGAAAAGATTCAATACAAGGGTTGGATTTAAACCAATGGGCCGAGATAATAACTCAGTGATTGGCAAACCTGCTAATACTAAACCTGTGACATAAGGGATTCGCAGCCGTCGGGACAGCAAAGCTACACCTGTAGCAACAAGCAAGAGAATAATTGAAACTTTGACTAATTGAGTTACATCCACTATTGCATTCTGGAAAGTTATCTTGACTTTACATTAGCAACTTCAGGGCGTTGGTTCAGAACGTCGAATTTCCTCCACTTGACCAACTTCAAAAATGAGAGTGAATGGTTGCCCCATCTCTCGTTCGATAAATTCTTCTAATAATTCTACTTGCCGGGGTGTGACAGGTTCCCTTGCCCGGACACTCAAACGGACTTCTGGGGGATTTGTCAACCAATTGGTATTACTGTTGAGTAACTGCAAGCGTCCAAAAGTGACAGTTCGGTTTAATAATGCCCGTCGTAGACTATTTTCCAGTTGTGCCTGTCGTACAAGTCTGGCAAAACTTACTCCCAAGGGAATTACCAAAATAGCCGTTAAAGCCATAGTCCAAATTAGGGGTTGACGGGCCCGCGCCATTGAAGTGTAACCTACTACCACGAATGTCACCATACAGGAGAGGGCGATACCTAACAAGTTGGTGAGATAAAGTAGGGTTGCCCCGAAACTCAGTGACCAATTTCCCTGTGCCAAGCCTAAGCCAATGACACAAATGGGAGGCATGAGGGCGACAGCGATCGCAGTTCCCGCTAAACTAGTAGAGATTTTCGTCTCAACTTTTGCGTAGCCACTGATACCACCAGCCGCTACCGCAATTCCCAAATCTAATAATGTTGGTCTTGATCTAGCCAGGATCTCGCTACCGTAGCTGGGCAACCCTACTAGCCAACCCAGAGTCCAGGCGATCGCTACAGCTAATATAGTGCCCACTGCTACAGCAATTATTCCCTTACGGAATAATGTAATATCTGCCTGCAAAGCACCAAAAGCTAACCCGCGAATCGGCAACATTAGAGGGGCAATAATCATCGCGCCAATAATCACAGCCGCACTATTAGACAATAAACCTAAAGTAGCGATCGCACAGGAGCTAATAATCAAAATTATGTAAGCTGAGTCTAGAGTCGATTCTGCCAGCAAGTCTGTTTGTAGCTGTTGGAGTTGTTCTGGGTGAGAACCCCGACGGCGGAAATTTTTAAAGCGGTCTCGAATGTTATTACTCAAGACCTTCCTCCTAAATGTTCGGTTAACTGTAAAATCTTCATTCTCTGCTAATTAAAGTCTTAAATTGAATTGGTGTCATCTGAAAATAGTCATATCTAAGTCTGCCAAACATACAAAATTCACGGCTTCATTCTGAATTCTGAATTCTGACTCCTGACTCCTGAATTCTGTTTCAATAAATGCAAAATTATACCAGGAATTTACTTATGGTACTTGAATCCGCGATCGCTGAAGAAGTGATTACAAACAATCTCAAGCAGTTTTTACTGGTACTTTCGGTATCTCTAGGTGTGGCGACACTACCGCAGATATTTAGCTGGTTTCGCAATATCCCTTACACCTTACTACTGGTGATTGTTGGGTTAGGTTTGGCGTTGGTGGATGTGCGTTTAGTAACCCTTTCCCCCGAATTAATTTTGTTCATTTTTTTACCACCGCTGCTATTTGAAGCCGCATGGAATTTGAAATGGTCAGAACTGAAGCGGGATTTAGTGCCAATTTGCTTGTATGCAGTGTTTGGGGTGTTAATTACAATAGCAGGAGTAGCGATCGCTCTCAATCAATTCGTTGGTATTTCCCTAACTACAGCTTTACTCATCGCCGCCAGTCTATCTGCCACTGACCCGGTTTCTGTCACCGCTTTGTTCCGCCAACTCGGTGTAGGTAGTCGTCTTACCACCTTAATGGAAGGTGAAAGCCTATTCAATGATGGCATGGCTGTAGTTGCCTTTAGTTTTTTGGTGGCGTTATCTTTGGGAACTGTGGAATTGGAATTCCAGCCAATTTTATTGCAGTTATTTACAGTTGTTGGCATTGGTGTAGGGGTAGGAGCTTTCATTGGATTTGGGATTTCCTATCTCACCCAGCGCTTCGATTTACCCTTGGTGGAGCAATCCTTAACCCTAGTTTCCGCCTACGGCACTTACCTGATTATCGAAGATTTAGGCGGTTCTGGGGTAATTGGGGTTGTCACCACAGGTTTGATTTTAGGCAACTTTGGCTCTCGTATCGGCATGAATCCCCGCACTCGGATTATTGTCTCCGAATTTTGGGAATTTTTGGCGTTCTTTGTTAACTCGATTGTCTTCTTACTAATTGGCGACCAAATACGCTTTGCTAGTTTAGGCGAAAACCTGCAAATCATAATGGTGACAGTGGTAGCAATGATTTTGATGCGAGCAGTTGCTATTTTGATTCTCACCAAATTTAGTACTAGCATCACCAAATCGGACATTTCGTTACCAGAACAAACTATCCTCTGGTGGGGTGGGTTACGTGGTTCCGTCTCCATTGCCTTGGCATTGAGTGTACCAGTAACATTACCAGAGCGAGAAAAAATCATTGCAACGGTATTTGGAGTAGTTTTATTTACTCTACTTGTCCAAGGGTTAACCATCAAACCATTGCTAGAGAAACTCAATTTGCTAGGTGATGCACCCTTACGTGAGCAATATTTAGAATTCGTTGCCCGTCATGTTGCCTTAGAACGCGTTCTAGAACATCTCCAGGCAGACAAACGCCCAGGTATTGACCCAGAGTTTCGTCGTTATCAAGAGACACTAATCAAAGGTGAACTTGCAGATTTACGGATAGAAATTGACAAATTACAGGGTGAATATCCCAATCTTCAGAGCTTTACAACAGAACAATTTCGAGGAGAACTGCTGGCAATTGAGGCAGATACTTATGCAGAATTTGTCAAATCTGGTCGGTTAAATAAAGAATTAGAATCTATGCTTGAGGGTGTTTTGCCGAATCAAAAAGAAGGTTGACTTCCAATACTGTTCGGTTAAGGCAAGAGACGCGATAAATCGCAGTCTCTACAAAAGACTAATTATTGTAGAGACGGCGATTTATCGCATCTTTGTGATCTAAAAATTAGTTCCACCTAACAAGCAACTTCAAGTTACTTCTTTGTAGGTAGACCCGTCATACTTTAAAACATCGTTATCCGGCGTAGAAGCTTGAGGTTTGTTGAGCATGGTCAGTATCAACAGTGGTGCTTGGAACAAGAAAAATACCAAGTCGATAATCCCGAAGACGGGATAAACATTGGGGTAAATAAAGAAAAAGAAGATCACTCCTTGCGATCGCGCAAAGATCGCTAGTACCGCATTAGATGTGTAGCGGTACGGGTCATTTCCTCCCGGAATGTAGAACAGCGACAGCAGAACCACTAGCAAGCCAGCAAACGAAGTCCATACCGGGTCTTCGGTAGGTCTTTGGTGGAGTAATTCCAGCAACCAATTCGGTGCGAAGATAGCGGGTATACCCATCACGCAGTTTTGGATAACACCTAACCAGACGAGCGCCCGGAACCAAACAGCATATTTGTTCATAACTTGGTTACAAAGTTTTTAAGTATTCGACTAATGCTTGTTTATCTTTGACAGGTAAATTAGTGCCATAGATATGTCCTTGGTTACTATTACCAGGAACGCTAATGTCATATTTAAAACCTACACGTTGCGCTTCTTCTCCTTCGGAAATAAAGCCAACTTTGTTCTGGTCATAGACATCAAATCCTCGATAAAAAGATTGGGGACGATTCTCCGGTTTTTCTAACAAGTCTTGTAGGGATGGCACCGAACCGTTATGGAGATAAGGCGCTCTTAACCAAAGACCATCAAGAGAGACAGAAACATAACCATTGGTCTTTCGCAACTGGTTGAAGTCCCAAGCATAACCATCACCAAATTTGTTGTAAGTATCTGCTGCTTGCTGCGTCCACATATCTAGACGGTGGCGGTCAGTTCCCACTTCTTCAACAGGAATCACCTTACCAGTCCTTTCGCCGCCAAATGCATGACAAGATGCACAAGTACTGCTAAAAATCGCTTTTCCTTGTGTAGCTAGTTGCTCATCAACTGCAAACGGATATTTAGGAGGCGGTAATTCCGAAATATAATCTTCTACTCGTTGGAGATCCTCTACTGGTAGAGACTCTTTAGTTGCACCGTCACCAATCGCTCCAGTCTGCACCGTTTCTCGCAGCGAAGTTTCTAAACCATCCCAATGCAGGGCAAAGTTTTGGTGTTGCTTTTGATTCCACAGAGGCATCATATCTGAGTTACCAATGGTGTCATCTTTAGGCAACTTTAAAGTAGTAAACTTCACAGGATTAAACGGGTCAATTCTACCTGGCCCCCAATTAGGACGAGAATCAGTCCAAGCAAAGTCTGCACTTTGTTGCAGCAGCCCTTTTTTTGTTTGGGGAATAATTATAAAACGATAAAGCAGGTTTTCTAACCAGCTAAACTCATGACTATATTTGATTTCATCAAGTATATAATCCGGTTCAAATCTGGGGTCACTAGCAGCGTTACCGAGAAAGCGGATATAGCCTTGAGAATCAAATCTATTAGCAGGCCCAGCTGCAATAATTGTTGGCTTATCTTTGAGGTTTTCTCGATAAGTAGCATGATGACAAACAGCACAAGTTATTCCAACTCTGGGAAACCCAATTGTTTTTTTAGAAAAACCGACTGGTAGCTCTTTACCTTCTTCCCAGGTAATTCCCAAAGAAGTATAACCGCCTGGGCCTGGTAGCTTATCGGGAAATATGCGTGGTAATACTAACCAAATCCAATACGGTACACCTTGCGCTTGTTCTGTACCAATAGAACCATATTTAAAATGATCCTCCGGTAACTCATAAACTTCGCTAGGAACTTCGCGGAAAAGGTTGTACCATCCCACATAACCCACAACCCCAAAAGCAAGGATAATAACTACAACAATTGAGGTGATTATTTTCCCTAATTTTGACTTAAGTATTGCCATAAACTTAGGTTTTTCTCGCTAAAAGATTTTTCAAAGTTTCTTCATGTACTCAACGATCGCATCTTTTTCTTCTGGGGAAAGATCAACGCCGTATAAGTGACCGCTATTACTGTTACCATCAAGTTTTGTATCAAACTTGAAGTAATTTTTACCATTTTCTTCGGCTACATCAGAGACAAAACCAACTTTTTCTCTATCGATAACGTCGTAGCCCCGATAAAATTCTTGTGGTCTGTTCTCTGGTTTTTCTAGTAAATCCCGTAAGGTAGGGACTGAACCATTGTGCAAATAAGGGCCGCGTAACCAAACACCATCAAGAGGCATATTCGCATAGCCATTAGTCTTGCGAAAATTCTTAAAGCGCCACGGATAACCTGCATACAGCGTATTTTGGTTAGAGATGGTTTCATAAGTAAATGAATCTAGGCGATGAGGGTCTGTAGCAATTTCTTGAATTGGTACAACTTTGCCTGTATACGCACCACCAAAAGCGTGACAACTAGCGCAATTACTTTCAAAAAGTGGTTTTCCTGTAGCCGCTAAAGTTTCGTTAACTTCATAAGGATATTTGGGTGGTGGTAGTTCCCACAGCCAATCAGCAACTCTCTGAATTCGAGGCAAATCAATTGTTGTGGGTGTGACTCCAGTTCCTAAGGCTGCACTCTTATTACGTTCATCAACAGATGTGTTATTACCATCCCAATGTAACTGCAATCCCTCGCGGGGTTTTTGATTCCAAATTGAGGGGAAATCAGAAGTACCAATCAGTTCATCTTCACGCAATTTATCCATTGGGAAATGGAATTGAATTGCTTTATAAGGATTAAAAGTATCTACTCTTCCTGGCCCCCAATCTGGTTGTTCTTCCACAAACTTAAGTCGATATGCCTGATTAATTAGTGCATCTCTAGTTTGGGGAATTGCAATGAAGCGATAAAGTAATTTTTCAATGGGATTAAGACCACCACTAATTTTTTCAATTTCTGGTAACATCCGGTTAGCAGTAAAGCGCTCATCCACACCAACTGCTGATAAAAATTTGATATATCCCTGCAAATTCAGCACATTAGCAGGCATCGTAGTCATGACTTGATGTTCACTATTAGGGGTATCTCGCAGTGTCCCTGTATGACATACTGCACAATTCAACCCAACTCGGTCAATAAAGACTCTTCGTTGCGAAAAACCTACAGGTAAATCTTTGTCAGGTTCTTTGATAAATCCCAAAGAATTATAACCTTGTCCGGGTAATTTATCTGGGAATAATTCTGGTAAAACTTTCCAAATCCAGTAAGGGATGCCATTGATGGGTTCGCTGCCGATTGAACCATATTTAAAGTGGTTTTCAATATCAGCATAATCCACTGGGGAGTTAGATAAAACAGGCCAAAGGAAAAATACTGCTACTGCTACAATGCCTACAATCACCACCCAAATCCGCTGAAATACTCCCTTAATTGAGGTCGGAAGTAGGGTAGGGTTTGTTTGTTCAGTCATGAAACACTCCCCATATTGTCGAGATTATCTGTAAGCGAAATTGTCAATGTGATACCCATCGCTTTTTATTTAGATGAATTGGCAAACTGAGTTGGATGAAAAACTGACATTACTTCTTCCATCATCTCTTCATAGCTATTGAAGCGATCCTGCTCGTAACAACCCAAGGGATTTTCAATTACATTCAACAGACATTTATTACAATAAGTACATGGTTTATCTGCTAAGTCTTTACCTTCTTGAAAAGATTTAACTAAGTAATTGTTAGCAATTAGGGTACGAGCCATTGTGACACCATCACAATACTGATCATTAATTGCTTGACGAATATATGAAGCTTGCTGTAAACCACCAGTGCATAATACGGGAATATTAACGTGCTTTTTAATCTCTCTGGAATCTAGTAAGTTTCTGCCTTGGTTCTCTATTAATAACTGCTTAATTTTGGGATCTTTTACATCATTGCCACTAAATGCTTGAGGAGGTAATTGCTTTTTCACACGGTTCCATAAAAGATTGAAAATTGGATGCAGAAATGATTTGCGAAATAAAATGTAGTTGCGTGTGGTTTCAACGCCACTCGACAACATCGCATCATAAGTTTTAGTAATAACATCAAAATTAAAATCACCAATGGGATTGAGTGGGTGAGGAAATAAGCTACCAGTTGATACATGGATGCCATCAGCCCCAGCTTCTTCTGCCCATTTACAAACTTGGATAGAATCTTCTATGGTATTACCTGGTTTTTCCCAAAAGGTGACGGCGTTGTTATAGTCAACGGCACTAATTTTAAATTGCAGATGAAAGTCATTACCTACTTCTTTACGAATTGCTCTAATTACATCTAGCAGAAACCGCGCTCGATTCTCTAATGAGCCACCATATTCATCTTGGCGATCGTTAATTCCAGAACTGAGAAATTGGTTAAAAAGATATCCATTCGCACTGTGCAGTTCTACTCCATCTAAACCTGCTTCACGGGCCCGTCTAGCACCATCGGCAAAGTATTGGATTGTTTCTTTAATTTCTGCTAGTGTCATCGCTTGACACAAAAATCCGTGAAATGGCTCAGTTTGGCTAGTGGAACTTAAGGCTTTTTTTCCTAAGTTTTCTACACCAGCAATGTCCTGCTGTCGCCCCGAATGACTTAATTGCAAGATAAATTTACAGTCATATTCGTGGACTTTTTCTCCTACTTTCCGCCAAAAAGGAATGCGTTCATCACAGTCAATAGTGGCATAATTGGGCATAATTCTTCCCCGGATGGCGACTGGTACAAAGGAAGTAATAATAGCCCCTACACCACCACGAGCAAACTTTTCTTCCCAGTTGATTCGGGCTTGGGTTCCTGAACCATCATAGTTATCCCATCTTCCAGAAATACTAGAGCGAAAAATCCGATTTTTTACTGTGAGATTACGGAATCTCAATGGTTCAAAGATAATATCGTTTTCCATCTGTTCCTCTGTCTTTTGTGTTTTTTCGGCAATAAAATTAGGTGTCAGAATTTTTCGTAGCACGAATAGCCTCGCCAGAGAATTATGATTTCTAATGTCTCTGGGAGGGTAATATTTTATCTCTACAAATCTACAGTGGAGGTTTTCGGATGCGAAAGCTAAGTATTAAGTTTTTGTTACTTATATTTTCCTACCAAGTTTCAGCATGGATGTTTATCCTTATTGGTTTTTACAGTTATATAAAGTCTTTTGCAGTTTGTAAACCTACAAAATAAACAAACAAAATCTTAAGAAAAATGAAAACTTTCGTCTTTATTTCTCTTAAAAGGTTAAGTCAACCTTAAGATTAGCTTCTAACAATTTGTTACAAACTTAACCAAGTACCTAGGGAATGGATATAACCATAGCAAATTGGTTATTGAACACCATTGTAAGTTTACAAATTTTTAAATTTTTGGTTTAAAAATGTATAAAAGTTTATTGATGACGTTTTGCAAACTTGTGTAGTAAGTTCATATATAACTAACCTCAGTAAGGTACATTTAAAATCATCAAAATATCCCAAGACTAAATCTGGAAAATGGGAAATTAGTGATGAAGTATTAGTGTACCTCTGCAAATGTGAGGTGCTGTGGAGAAGGTTTAGGTCTTACAAAGAAAGAGTTTTATGAAAAAGACAAGTCTAATTTTTAAGGGCTGTCTGCTCCTGCTATTCGTGACTATGTTTATAGTCTGCGGCTTTTATGGAACGCCTACAGCTTTAGCTGATGAGTATAGTGAAACACCTACGTCCATAAGTACTAGCCATTCAGATGCGGGTGTATCTGAATACCCTGATAACTGTGAGGGTATCGGTTATCTCCCAGACTACAAAATAGAGAATTTGACAGATGCCGAGAAACGGGGCCGTTGTACTTGGTACTTATGGACTGGCGGTAACGCTAAGTACTATCGTGATTTAGCGAAGCGGACACATGGCGGTGTTGATCTGCTAAAGCTGATTGATTCGCGTGTGCATGATGAACGATTCCAACGCTATGGCGCTATTAACGATCCTGGATGTGAGAAAGCAACAACACCAGATGAATACGGTTTGTGGCTAGATAAGTGCAAAGATCCACTTTCAACTGGCGTTATCGGGTTGCGTAAGTTCCAAAACCCCAACTTCGACTCGGCAAAATGGAACTCTGTTGAATATGCCAAAACTTCACAAGTTGAGCCTCCATACGTAATTGGGCAGTCTTGCGCCATCTGTCATGTAGCGTTAGATCCTCTCAACCCACCCAAAGATAAGGAACACCCGAAATGGGAAAATCTTGTAGCAGCATTGGGTAATCAGTACATCAAGGAAAGCAAATTATTTGCATCCAGCGTTGGGGCAAATAGTTTTGTTAAGCAAGTACTTGACTCTCAAAGGCCGGGTACATCTGATACTTCTCGGATTGGTAACGATCACATCAACAATCCGAATGCGATCAATGCCATTTTTAATTTAGGCGATCGCCCCACATATCCAGAAGTAATGAACGATGGTTCAATCAAGGATGTCAATCATATTCTCAAGGATGGTGCAGACTCTACAGGAGTGGCAAATGCCTCACTACGCGTCTACGTCAATATTGGGATGTGCGGCGATTACTGGACGACTCTCCATGAACCTTTATTAGGCAGAACTCCCCAAAAACCTTTTGATATCGAAAAGGCGCGGAAGGAGTGCGAAGGCTGGAGACAGACAGAAGCACGCATGGCTGATGCCGAAGCATTCTTGAAAACCATCAAGCCGATGCACTTGAAAGATGCACCGGGTGGTGAAGAGTTATTGACCAAAGACGAAGAAGTTCTCAAACGTGGCAAACTGGTTTTTGCTAGTACTTGTGCTGGTTGCCATTCCAGCAAAAAGCCACCTGCTGAAATTGCTGCTGACTCCGAACAGGCTCAGAAATGGTATGAAGAATCTGTACTCAGTAGTAATTTTCTCGACCACAACTTCTTGTCTGATGACCAGCGTTATCCAGTTACACTAATTGGTACCAATGCGGCGCGATCGCTAGGGACAAATGCTACTAAGGGGCATATTTGGGATCAGTTCTCGTCTAAAACCTACAAAGAACTACCGTCACCAGGTAATTTGACGCTGTACAACCCCTTCGATGAGAAAAAACCCATTGAATTTAAAATACCAGATGGCGGTTTGGGATATTACCGCACACCTTCGCTAGTTAGTATTTGGGCAACAGCACCACTTCTGCACAACAACACACTAGGACTTTACAACGAAGATCCTTCAGTGAAAGGACGTGTGGAAGCCTATACGGATGCTATGGAAAAGTTGCTGTGGCCTGAAAAGCGTGAAGGAATTATCAGCAGGACATCTCAAGATACTAAATTAGAGCTTCCTCCAGGAGATCCAAATCCGAGATTTAGGATTCCTATTCCTAAAGGTACACCTGTGAATTTGCTGGCAAGCATCAATATTAGAGAGGCGATTACATCTCTCAATCTCAGCAGCCTTTTCCAAGACTTGAAACCGGGCGGTGGAATCAAAGGTAAATTAGCACGTGTGCTTTTAAGAGCCAACAAATCTCCCGACTTCGTTGAAGATGAGGGTCATTATTTTGGCTCAAATCTGCCAGATGAAGATAAGAAAGCCCTAATTGAGTTTGTGAAAACTTTCTAAGACAAATTGTCTGGATGCTGCACTCGTTCCCATGTTAAATATGGGAACGAGCAAAAATATTTATCGAACAGAATTCAGCAATGTTTTCTGTGTGAGTGGCGGATAGCGCTGGCGGCAAGCGAGTCCACGATAGCGTAGCGGTAGAGAGGAACCAGCGTCGCGTCTTGATTCTGACTCCTGACTCCTGAATTCTGACTTCTGAATTCTTCTTCAATAACTAGTGAGGATATAGATGCAGTATTTACCAATAATCTTTGTTCGTGGATATGCAGGGACACAAAAAGATGTTGAACAAACAGTTAACGATCCATTTTATGGGTTCAATAGTGGTTCAACACATATTCGAGTAGACCAGAAAGAAAATCCCCAAAAGTTTGTTTTTGAGAGTCCATTGCTGCGGCTAATGACTGATCATGGTTATCAACCGATTGTTGACAATCAGAATGTGAGCAATCAGATTAAAAGATTGTCTGGTCAACTTCATAAAACTATTTGGATCTACCGATTTTATGATGTAACTACACCTAGTTTTGGCTCCTCAAGTGTAGTTCGTCAGGAGATGGAGGAGATAGCTAAGGGTTTAAGAAACTTGATCCAAAACGTTAAGAAAACGACGGGTGCAGACAAAGTTTATCTTGTCGCCCACTCAATGGGAGGCCTTGTTTGTCGAAGCTTGATTCAAAAGATTTATCCAGAAAAAGGTGAGCAAGCTGCCGCTCACATTGATAAATTCTTTACCTACGGTACACCTCATGGTGGCATTTATTTTGAAGTCGGAAGTGGCTTGCTGGAAGAACTGAGGGACAGGTTTCAATTGAATAATTCTGATGATTTTGGCCCTCAGCGGATGTACCAGTATTTAACACCTTATGTTAAGCCAACCGATAAGTTACCTAATAATTTTCAACTAGAAAAGTTACAAAGTATAGAGAATGCATTTTCGCCAAGCCGCGTCTTTTCTCTAATCGGCACTAATGCACATGATTATGAAGAGGCTTTGGGTCTTTCACGAAAGGCTGTCGGGGTGAAAAGTGATGGTTTAGTTCAGATTGATAAAGCCTACATCACAGGATCTCATCGTGCATATATTCATCGCGCTCATGGTGGACGTTATGGTATATTAAACTCGGAAGAAGGTTATCAAAATCTGCAACGCTTTTTGTTCGGTGATATTCAGGTGAAACTGTCTCTGAGTAATGTCGATTTAAAAGAACAGAACAAGAATTTTTATCAACTAGAAACTAGGGTTGCTTTGCGTGGTCTTCCTACTCCTATATATGAACAAGCGATCGCTCATTATTGCCCAATCACACAAGAGTTAACCAGAACAGATAAACCCGTTCCTCTATTTACAGCCTTTTTAATCCCAAAAAACTCAGCTAGTGATAATAATGTCTGTAGATATGCCCTGCGTTTAGCACTACATTCTTTCACAAAACAAGAGACAAATTGGTTACGTGACAGTCATCTCGACCAAGTGCCTTTGTGGACTGACTATCTAATTACTGACGTTGTCGCAACAGATGGTACTTATGAGGCTAAATACAGTTGGAATTCCGTTGAAAAAGAGCCAGTAACGAACTTAAATCCCACTTCAGAATCCAGTTCAAATGTATATGTTGCATACGTTCCCTTACCTGAACGTGGCCAAAGAGTATTAGGCCAAAATGTGGCAGTCCGCTTGGAAATTTCACGGTGGCAATAAATTACAGCAGAATTCAGGAGTCAGAATTCAGAATTCAGGAGTTAGAATTCAGAAGTAAAATATCTGGCTTTAAGACTTAGCTTGTGTACTTCACTAATTTTAAATCTGCTGTAAGTAGTAGTGTGAGGAATGCTTGTTGTGTAGTCAGTGATTAGTTTAAATTAATTAGCGCTTTTTAAGTATTGTAAAGAGAGAATAATTAAGGTTCAAGAGCGTTAGGTTAATAATAGCTAATAACTAAATGATTCATTGTTTAAGCTGTTAACAAAGAAAAAATTATGCAGAGTAATCGCAAACAAACGGCTCTTATTACTGGTGCATCTGGCGGCATCGGTTATGAATTTGCAAAGTTATTTGCTCAAGATGGTTACAATCTGGTGTTGGTAGCTAGAAGCGTGGACAAGCTGAATAAAATCGCCGATGAATTTAAAAATAAATTTGGCATTGTTGTCAAAGTTATTTCCAAGGATTTATCAAATCCATCAGCCCCAGAAGAAATTTTCACTGAGCTAGAACAAGCATCTATCAGAGTTGACGTGCTGGTAAACAATGCTGGTTTTGCTACCTATGGATTATTTAACGAAATTGACCTGAATGCTGAAATGCAAATGTTACAGGTTAATGTTTTATGTCTCACACATTTAACCAAATTATTCCTAAAGGGTATGGTGAAGCGGGGGTCTGGAAAAATATTAAACGTGGCTTCGACTGCTGCTTTTCAACCAGGGCCGCTGATGGCAGTATACTACGCTAGCAAAGCTTATGTATTATCGTTCACAGAAGCGATCGCAAATGAGTTAGAAGATACAGGTGTTTCTGTAACGGCGCTTTGTCCAGGGCCTACCGAATCTGGTTTTCAACAAAGAGCCGCAATGGAAGACTCAAAGCTAGTAAGCGGTCAAAAAATTATGACTGCGGAAACAGTAGCCCAAATCGGCTATCGTGGTCTATTAGAAAACAAAACTGTTGTAGTTCCTGGAATTAAAAATAAGCTCCTTGCTGAATCTGTAAGATTTACTCCCAGAAAGCTAGTGACTAAACTAGTCAGAAATATGCAGGAAAGCAAATAAGTTTTACCATAGCAATCCTAAATCAAACGCGCAGAAACAAGATCCCGGACTTTTTAAAGAAGTCCGGGATCTGCGTGTTGCAATTCTCACAAGTCTTTAATTACGAATTACGAATTACGAATTACGAATTACGAATTATTTTAATCCCCCTGCGGATGCTCATCCCAAAGGGTTGTCACTTCCCGTAAACTCTGATGATTGCCATTGCCCAAAATCAGATGATCTAGTACCGGAATGCCCAAAAGCTGTGCCCCTGCTAACAACTGACGCGTCAATTCTATATCTTCCTGGCTGGGTTCAAGGTTCCCAGAAGGATGGTTGTGGGCAACTATTACCCGCGTTGCGCCTTGGCGAATAACTTCCCGAAAAATATCACGGGGAGAGGCTAAGGTTTCCGTTGCGGTACCAATGGTAATTACTTGCGTACCCAATAAGCGATTCTTGACATCTAATAACACCACTGCAAAACGTTCTTGTATTTGCCACATCAAATCTTGACTAAGGGTAGCAGCAGCAGCAAGTGGGCTATCAATTAATGTGCCATCATTGGGTCGAGATTGAAAAGCACGTTTACCCAATTCAATTGCTGCTAAGATACTTGTCGCCTTTGCCGGGCCAACACCAGAAATTTGCATTAACTCAGCAGGGCTAACTTCTCGCAGAACTACCAAAGGATCGCGTTGGTGTTTGGCTAATTCGCTCAAAATATATTGTCCCAAACCCACAGCAGAGAGTTTTCCCGGCCCTTGACCGGTGCCTAGAAGAATTGCGATTAACTCCGCTGTGGCTAAAATTTTGGCACCATGCGTCATTAATCGTTCACGCGGACGCTCATTTGTAGGTAAGTCGGCAATTCTGAGGCAATAGGTCATAGGAAACTAAGAAAATAGTCACTAAAGATGTAACTATCTTTATTTATCCCTTGTTTGCTCTCAAAAACATCTTTATTTGAGAAAATCTTTAACCTTGGTCAGTTTCTATGGGTAATCTCATTTGCAACCTTCAAAGGGAATACTAAAAATAAGATGATTTAGGCGATCGCTATGTTCGATGATTTATTCAACAATCTCAAAGGTTTTATTGACTCTAAAATTCAAGAAGTCGGTAACGATCTGCAAAAACGCTTCGGCGTTCCCGAACCCGCAGAGCCATTTGTGCTGATTCGACGGTTCACCCCTGCGGAGTCCACTGTGACAAAGGGCTGCATTGCAATTGTTGGAGAAAGCTGGCAAATTGAAGCTTATGACGATAATACTCAGAGCTTTCTAACTAATAGTACAGATCCTTTGCGCAATGTCATCTTATTTGTAGTTGCAGAATCCGATGTGCAAGCGTGTGTT
>NZ_JAWJTF010000305.1:0-2426 GCF_048836525.1 Nostoc sp. CALU 546 | reverse complement strand
AATCATAAATTAGATGTGTATGAAAGATAGAGATAGGGGAAATGTTCCCCTTCTTTTTATAACGAACTGTGAAGGTTTAAGTTTTAGCCTTTGAAGGGCAGCGCGAGTTGAAGCCTAAGCTAAATCCCCTGATGCGCTCTACGAGACGCTAAAAGCGTACGCAAACTCGGTAACACAAAACGTAATTGCGAATTGGTTTAATTGCTTTTACTTAATCTGGGAGCGATCGCAATGGTAGGGATAAAGCCACTCACACCTGAAGAGTCCGTGGGTATGTTTTTCAAAAAAGGTTCCTGCGTGGCGGCTACGTGATATATCGATCCCAGCTTTAGTTTTAATCTCATATAGCCAGGGAAAAGCTACTACTAAAACAGCAATGAAAGTAAAGACGTAGAAAAACGTAGTTTTTATGTTGAGGAATTTTGGCGAATTGCTATTGTGATTTTGAGGCATAGAAATAAGAAACGAATAGCTCATACCATCGTAACCTAAAGCTGAAAATATCGCCGGAAACGAGGATCAATTTTGTCTGTTTTCTGCTGATTGCAGGTAAAACAAAGAGTTTGGAGATTGCTGATATCGTTTTGACCGCCAAGGGCAAGGGGAATGATATGGTCAATGCTAAGGTTAGTTTCTACAGTGGTTTTACCGCAGCTTTGGCATTGATATTTGTCACGTTGAAAAACATAAATTCTGACTTCGGGTGGAATATGAATGCGAGGAGTTTTGCTCATTTCTTTAGTTACGAAGAAAACCTTCCAAGCTGGGTACATCTATCCAACTTGCTTTGGTATGAGATTCATGGGATAAATCCATCAACAACTGAGAATAAATTCCTTCTCGTAGGGATGGTGTAATTTCCTGATTGCGGTCAATTCCTTGCACCCATTGGTCTACTACGCGGATAAATGCAGAAATGCGTCCATCAGCATAATTTTTGGGGAAAATTAACCGATTTGGTATTTCTATTTCCGTGAGAGATTTACCTGGCTGGGAACCCCAAACACGAAAACCATGTATATAATCTTTTTGATTTTCACTGCCCACTATTAATGTACCGCGATCGCCATATACTTCTATCCAATGGGTTCTTGGTGCATGAACAACTGCACTAATAGAAAGTTGGCAAGGTGTACCATTAGCTAATTCCAGCGTTAATATACAGTTGTCATCTGTATTCACTGGCTTGGATTCGCCACTAACAGGGTCAACTCGCGTAGGAATAGCAGTAGTTAAATGGGCGTTTAATCTACGGACTGGCCCGAATAACCAGTGAATATAATCGAAGGCGTGGGAACCTAAAGATCCTAATGCACCACCTCCTTTATCCTTGTCAGAATACCAATTCCAAGGGCGTGAAGTATCAGCACGAGAAGAACCTAACCAATCAATTTTAATTAAGCGTAACTTACCCACATAATCTTCTGACAATAACTCAGCAAATAACTGCCATGCTGGGACAAAGCGAAATTCAAAATCTACAGTTGCAATTACGCTTTTTGCTTTCGCTAATTGATAAAGTTCTTTAGCTTCAATTGCATTTAAAGTTGTTGGTTTTTCTAGTAATAAATGTTTCCCAGCTTGCAGTACAGTTTTTGCCATTTCATAGTGCAAAAAGGGTGGTGTCGAGATGCTGACTGCTTGCACTTCAGGTAATGCCACAATCTCTGCAAGTGAGTCAGAGGCATGGCGGATATTATGGGATTCTGCTATGGCTTTAGCTTTATTTATATCTCGATGATAAACAGCAACTACCTCAGTGCGAGGATGTGCTTGAAATCCAGGAATGTGGACTTTTTGACCAAATCCCGTGCCTGCGATCGCAACTCCAATCATATTATTATTTACTCCCAGATTTATACAAGTTATTATTTATTTAATAATATCATTTTGTCTATTATATCGTTTAAGATTATATTATACTGAAACTCTATATCATAAAGTAAGCAAATAAAAATATAACATTTTAATGTTTATTTGAGAATAATCGATATTAAATCATTTCTTATCGTAAAAATCTAACTGTTAAAGGGTAACGATAATGCTCTCCATTGTAAGCTTTGACAGCCGCAAAAGTTACTAAGAATGATTGTAGTAATAGCTTTAATGAAATTAAAGATATAAGAAAAAATAATAAGCTGTCTAAAGTAGTTTTAATTTCATTAAATGAACCATTGGTAGCCAGTGCTAGACTAAAGCTAATTAACAATAAAAACAAGGAGATTACTATAAAAATCAAAGTATATAATGTTAACGAGATTTGAAAATTCAGTGATTCCTTCCCCTGTAAATCAATCCAGGGATATTGTGATTTTTTAAATTTCCAGATGAGGAGTGGGGCTAAAAGATTGAGAGGTAAATATAAAGGGATACCAATAAATACCAAAAAACATAATAATATCCATCCCAATAAAGCTGATAAATGA
>NZ_JAWJTF010000263.1:0-2912 GCF_048836525.1 Nostoc sp. CALU 546 | reverse complement strand
TTTGTTTGACGCCGGAATGATATCATGATCCAATTTGTTGGCTAATGCATCATTATGGGGTGGTAACATGAGAATACAGAACTTGAATGAGAGGAATATCTTAGCAGTTTACTGTTTCTCAAATATTAGTTTTTGATTTAGAATCCTAACGCTGATTTAAGGGATATGAACTGCTCAGCTAACACCCCGCGCACTGTGTTAGGTTGATAGTTTTTCTGAGTTATCAAATCAAATCGGGCATCATCACCACGGTTTAAAGCTTCGTTAACTACCTTAGTTTTGTACGCCTCATCAGCCGATAGTTGCTTAATTCCTGGCCTGTTTGTTTGGTCAATTAAATTAGCTTGATTGTCAACCCCAACAAGATAAGCATCTATATACCCTTTAATCTGGGTGTAGTTCATTTGGTAGTTATGACGCTGATTTTCAGTGTTCCGAGCATTTACGAATTCAGCTGCAAGCTCACTTCGTTTGTGACCATATTGAGCATTTGCAAGCGTGGCGTTCATCACTGCCTTGTCAATCTCGATCGCACTCTTCCCAGCATTTATCAGTACCTCGGAGATGGCTTTATTCTGAGCAGTCGTACCATTAATTATTTGGTGATAAGCTTCAGCAAGCTTAGGGGCGAACTCTGCTGAAAGCCTACCTTGTCGCGCTAATTCCCCAATCTTCTGAGCGCTGCTAACGTCGCCCATCATTGCGTTTGTAAAATCATCCAGACTTACACCAAATTTAGTCTTGAGAACTTGGCTAATTCTCCTTGCTTTGGGTGTGACATGATTTTTCAGTTTCAGTTGAGAATTATCTTTCACCATTTTGGTAATTCCTTGGGTATTTCCAAATATCGATTAGGATCAGCAAAATCTCTATGTTCCATCTGCCTAACCCTGCCTTGTGAAAATCTCCAGTCATCGTAGGCTTGCAGGGTAAATAGTAGGCTTGCAATGGTTAAGATGATTATTCCTACTCTCTTAGGGTTAAAGCTGATTGTGTAACATTTACCCTGTCTTACTGGGTAATGCGAATCTTGATAAGATATTGGCTTTTGAACTTTTGATATTTTGGCGGATACCTCCTATATCCGCTTTGACATTAGTTGAGAAGTTTTCTACTTTCTGATTTAACCTAGCCGCCCTATCTGCTATGTGCGAACGCACAACATCAGCATTGGTATCTAAGGTGCTCTCCGCCTCATTAAATCGATGATCTACATAGCCTTTAATGGCAGTCGTTACGCTGGTTAAAAAACTTGCATAATCATTGAAAACATCATCGAGATTATCGGCAACTAGCAAACACTCTTGTTCACTCAGTTCAAAACCCAGTGCTAGGGATTGAGTAGATACTAATGCTTGTTTGTCAGCATTGGTTACAGCTAGGGAATGACTAACTTCGGTGAGTTCTAGAGGTGCAATCACGTTTACTTCGTCCTCGTCATCGTCCTCTATTTCCTTATCCTCTAGTTCTTCCTCTGTAAAGGTTTCAGACTCTTGAAGCTTGGTTAGTTCTTGGACGGGAGGTTCATTTACTATCGGAGTGATCGCACTTACTGTTTGACTTAACTTATAGTTATTGGTGACAGACTTAATTACTTCTGCGCGAACATCACTATTCCACTCAGTCTGATGATTTGGGTATAGCTCTAAAATTTTAGACTCGATAACTGTTGCTGAAACTTCCAAACTATTATTTTTTAGAGTACGGCGGATAGAGTCTACTTTATTCTTCAGGTCTTTACTCATGGCTATTTATTCCTTGTGATTGCAGCGAAAAAGACAACTTTGGAAGCTTCAGCTAATGTGTATGCGTTTTGTCTGCCAAAATGCAATTCAGCTTTGTAGAAGAAATTGGCTAGCATCCGATCACCTACTTTTGGCTTTATCCTTCTGAGGATGACCAATAATTCTTCTCCGCTAAATTCATCTGTCGAGTCATGATTATCTTGAAATTCCTCAACTATCTTGATTGCTTTTTTTGTTAAAACAGTTCGCGGATATTGGGTTTTCAGCACTGCATAGCTTTGCACAGATTTAAGATTAAGTACTAATCCGGAGCGTTCTAACTCGCTCCTAACTTGCTTCCATCTTCTATTGTTCAAAGTCCCTGAAATCGTCTCAAAAGCATTTCTGTAATAATCTGGTTGACTTGATTCCTTCATAAGCAACGAAAACGTGATTTGCAATTCAACCCAAAATTACTGTACACTATCCGTAGACATAGGGCAACTGTTCGTAGACAAATAAAATATGATGATGTTGAGGAAATATATGGATCTATTAATTTTCGTGCAAGTGAAGCGAGTAGTTGAAATGGTTCGGGAGTTCCCAGGATTGGGCGACCGCATCAGAAAAGCGCGAGAGGGCGATGGTCGGTCATTGCTCCAAATATGCCGTGAATCAGGAGTCTCCAGGACTTACTGGTATCAACTGGAGAATGAGCAGATTTATGCAAGCGTAAGCGAGGAAGTAATCCGAAAAATCGAAGCCGCTCTTGGTATTGACTTGGGGGTAAATTTTGAATGAACTATCAGCTATGAACTATATATGCAAATTTTTTATGAATCCTAAGTTGCAAAATAGCGACAACGACAACGAAAAATCAATACTTCCAGCCCTGCGATCGCGCTTGGGCGCTTCATTTTCGGTGTCACCTATAGCAATTTTTGCGAATGTTAACTGTTCTGCGACACCTGCGACCTTTGCTGTGCTTGCATTACAGGCTGTGAAATATATCTGCAAGGCTATTTTTCAATTAAAAATCTTGGAATTCTAACAGTTTTAGTTTTGAAGTTACAAAACAAAATTAAACCCGGTCGTGCTGTCGTTACCAGCCACCGGGAGTACATCTACAAGGGTAAAATGCACAAAAATCATTCAACTGCTAGTCTAACATCTGAAAACATATCATTG
>NZ_JAWJTF010000303.1:0-2456 GCF_048836525.1 Nostoc sp. CALU 546 | reverse complement strand
AATTTCTAACAAAAATAAAAGAAAATTCCCTATTAATAAATCTTTGTTTGAAGTCTGGTCTGTAAATCTTGCAAGGCTCGATATTCAAAATATTGAAATATTAAAAGAGAGGAAAAAACAATTAATAGATACTTTCATTAAATATGTAGATAACGATACAGAATTTTTAGTATCAATATCTCAAGCAGCAAATAAAATAGAGCATAGATTTGAAACAGTTGAGAAAATCGTCCAAGAAGTATTATTATGATTAATTCTCTAAAAGTTACCAATTATAAAGCTTTTGAAAATCAGTTAATTGAATTTAAGCCACTAACTTTACTTTCTGGTTTAAATAGTACGGGAAAATCTTCCATACTACAATCGCTACTTTTGCTTCGCCAATCTTATCAACAAGAATTATTGCCAAATATCGGGTTAGCATTGAATGGTGAATTAGTACGCATTGGTACTGCTCAAGATACATTTTGTGAAAGAGCTAAAGAGGATTATCTAGGTTTTGAAATTACTTGGAATGAGGGAAAAAAAGGGATTTGGCGTTTTAGCTATGATCCAATTAAGACAGGTGCAGATGTTTTAAATAATTTAGATTCTAAATTACCAATTGAGAATGTCTATAAATTAAGTCCTTTCAATAGAAGATTTCACTATCTACAGGCTGAACGTCTCGGGCCACGAACATCTTATGAGATGTCAGATTATCAAGCAAGGCGACTAGGACAGTTAGGTAGTAAGGGTGAATATACTGCACATTTTTTAGCAATTAATCAAGATAAAGATGTTCTTCAAACTAAACTAAGACATCCGATGGCAAAATCTAACACTCTTAGTAGCCAGGTTGAAGGATGGATGAGAGAAGTTAGTCCTGGTACAAGGATTAAAATTAACTCAAATTCAGATATCGGTTTGATGAGTTTACAATATTTTTATGGGGATAGTAACCCCTATCGTACTACTAATGTCGGATTTGGAATTAGCTACACATTACCGATTATCGTAGCAGTTTTATCATCTTCTCCGGGTACACTAATTATAATTGAAAATCCAGAGGCACATTTACATCCTAAAGGGCAAGTCAAGATGGGTGAATTATTATCGCTTGCAGCTAGTTGTGGAATTCAAATAGTAATAGAAACTCATAGTGATCATGTTTTAAATGGTATTCGTCTTGCTGTTCATGGGGGAAAAATTAAGCCCTATGATGTTCAGTTACATTATTTTCAGCGAAAAGAAAAAGAAGGGCAAACTGTTACTGAAGTAGTATCTCCACATATTGATCGGAATGGCAGAATTGATAAATGGCCTGATGGTTTTTTCGATGAATGGGAAAAAAGTTTAGATGTTTTACTTGAGCCTGCGGGAGAGTAAAAGGTGGATTTTGACTTAATATTAAATGAGTTATCTCTGCGAAATCCGGCTCTAAATGAACAAGTGGCACAGCAAAGAATGTCGGAGTTAATTAAGACAATACAAGCAGTCAAAGCTCAACAAGTAAAGGTAAGTCTTCGCACAAAAGAGAATTTTCATACAACAATACTTGCACCTAACTATCCTCTTCGCCGCTGGCTTAATGATAATGACGCGGATCAAGTTGAACGACTTTTTATCAAAACTCTTGTAACTAAAGCACCTTTTTCAACTGATATTGCAAATTCAGAGATCCAAGATATTGAAAATAATACTAGCTTATCTGAATTTTTTCATCAAGGAGAAATGGCTATTGGGCTTGGTATTGCTTATGTACTTAATACGATCACAATTAATACGATTGCAATCAGCTTGCTCTCTCAGGAATGCTGGGATTGTAACCATGTAAAACTTGAATTTCGATGCTTGGATGAGTATGGAGAGATAATCAGCGAAATTGTAGAAATCATCCATGCTAGCCGTAGCAGCCATGTACAAGAACACGCTAGTCTGATTCAACAACACCAAGAGCGCATTTATCAAAATGTTAGCGATGGGTTAGAAGTTTGGAATCGCAGAGAGGAATTATTTCCTAACCTAGAATTCTGCGATGTTGTGAGAAAGCAGTTAGAAGATATCCGTACTGGACAGTTGGAATTACAGCCTGTTGTAAGCATATTATTTGAGCTTCACAAATGCTGTAAAGACTGGAATAATGGCTATTTCAATCTCGACGGGTATCCTGTTGAAGAATCGGGGGAAAGTAAACCAACGCTTGATAAATATTTTAAAGAAAGAACTTTTCGTTGTCCTGATGGTAAAGATCGCTTATTTGAACGACACGTTAAATTGAGGTTCTGCAACTGGCGAATCCATTTTTTAGCAGAACAACCAGGAATAGTGATTATTGGCTATATTGGTCGCCATCTTCCTACAGTGAAGTATAGAACTTAACATAAATATTCTGATCCGCCCTTCTCCCTTCTTCCACTGCTAAACTAAAAAACAACCCTTACATCCTGCAAAGGTACCCTTATGACCTATGAAAC
>NZ_JAWJTF010000400.1:0-1596 GCF_048836525.1 Nostoc sp. CALU 546 | reverse complement strand
ATGCCCTTCTCAGGTGCGAAGGCACTGACCAGTACTAACATCCCATAACTTTATTGTGTAATCGGTGCTACCGCTAGCGAGAATCTTACCATCAGGGCTGAACGTCAGTGATGTTACCCAACTTTTATGTCGCGTGCAGATGAAGACTGGTTGCACATCGCTAACTTGGTACAGATGAATTTCTCCATTACTGTCACCTACCGCCAGAAGTTCTCCATCAGGACTAAAGGCTACCGCATGAATAGCACCAAAGGTTTCAGTAAACGTACACCTCGCTAAATTGGCGTAAGCAAAATTCGTATTTTGCAAATTTACATCTCGTAGGTCAGCCTGCCAAATGGTTAGACCAGAGAAATCATAGCCCGTTAAATTAGTTCCTAACTGATTGAGTAAGTTAAGAATATTACCTGCTACATATCCCGGCTCCAAGGGTGACTTCTCTTGCTGCTTGAGTAAGATTTGAGTCAGTTCATATTCCAAGTTTTTTTTGCCTTCAAAGACTGGAATTAATCTGTTAATCACGGCATAGAGAATGAGACGAATTTGAGTCTCTCTTACATAGTCTTTGGCAGTAGCTTTGATCAGAGCATGGCTTTTAAAAAGCGAAAACTCCTGGTTAGCAATCTCCTCACAAACTTGCTCAACCAAGCGACTTGTCACGTACTCCATCACGACTGGCTGTAGGGTGAAGTAGGCTGTATCTCGTTCGATGAGCGATCGCCGTCCCAAAGATTCCAGCGTTTCAATTAAATTGAGTTGGGGAAAAGGCGATACTAAATCTTCTCGTAATTTGGAGAGGGTTACTGGCTCCCGATTAATCGCTAGCCAGTACATTACATCTTTTCCCTCATCAGATAAACGCTCAAATTGCTGCTCTAATAAATCACGAAGATCCCCAAATACGGTGGTTTCCTCTTTTAAAAACTCAGAAATATAACCATCAAATAAATCTTGAATCGTAGTTGCCACAATTTTTAAGGCTAAGGCATTGCCTCCATAGCGTTTGACCAGTGCGTTAAATTGAGTTTCTAAACCCTTGAGCCTCTTACTCTTAAGAATTTCTTCTCCCTCTCCTTCTTTGAGTCCACCCAATCTCAAAGTTCGCACTGGTAAGGCTTCTCCTTCTAGAGAGGCAACTTCTTTAGGTTTTTCTCGCGTTGTGAGTAGCAAGCAACTCTGGTGGTCTGATTTACCTACTCGTTTAAGGAGTTCGCCATACTGCTCATATCCAAGGTTATATTGTCCGGCTCGACTCCCACCACGTAACACAGCGTCTACATTATCGAACACGACCAAGCAGCGCATTTCCTTAAAGTAGTTAAGCAGCATGGAAATCTTATCACTAACGCTTTCCGGCAATTCTGCCTCAGTTTCTTGCTCGTCAGATAGAAACTGAATGATGCTACCTAAGAATGTATCAATGGGTGGAGCGTCATACAGCGATCGCCAGACAATACAATCAAATTTGTCCTGCATTAATTCTGCCAATTTGATCGACAGACTAGTTTTCCCGACTCCACCCATTCCGAGAATGGTCACTAATCGACAGCGATCCTTCAGCAACCACTCATCCAGAGTACTGAGTTCTTCTGTACG
>NZ_JAWJTF010000362.1:0-1899 GCF_048836525.1 Nostoc sp. CALU 546 | reverse complement strand
TTGAACTCCGTTCATCCACTTCAGATACTCAAACTTCTTACTCAGGACTCAACACTTTCACATCAGAAAGAAAAGCTAGTCTCTGAACTAAGCTAGCTACTTAATAATTTGTTTAAAAATAAAAATACAGACTGTTCATCTTGTTTGCGATTTGGGAATTTTAAGAGATGAACGGCGTTTTACAGCAGCAGAGGAATAGTAAGATACCCAATGTTCAAGAACATGACCTTGCAAACACGGTTGATCGCTTCATTTTTATTCATAGGACTGCTTGTATTCACAATGGCCTTGCTGGGATGGTTCGTTACCAATGAGTTAAATCAGTCAATTAACTCATTAACCTTGAATAACATCCCCAGCTTATCCGGGGCATGGAAGATTAAGGAAGGTCAGACACAAATACAATCGGCAGAACGGTTATTATTTAATCCTGAAATCACTGTTAGTGAAAGAGAGAGTGTCATCACTCAAATTCAGAACGCTTGGAAACAGATTAACGACGGTCTTAAACAGTACGAAGCAACGCCATTCACCGAACAAGAAACACAAGAGTATGACTTACTTAAAGAGCAACTGGAAGCCTGGAAATCAGTCCATAAAAGATTGTTAGATATTGAGGAAAAGCTAAATCAGACTGGTATTAAAAATCCTTGGAAAAAACAACTTGATTTAATTCGTCAAGGACAAGAAAAATCCGCGGATATTGCCAACATTCAAAGGGCGTTTGAATTACGTAATCAAATTGATGATGAGGTAACAAATAGGGGGGAGCCGTTATTTCAAAAAACTAGCGATCAAGCAGACCAACTTTTGAAACTTCATGAAGTTTACGTGTCAGATACACAAAAAGAGGTCGAACAGAATGTGGCTCGCAGTATGTTCTGGATTTCTGTAGGAATTGCCATTGGCCCGATAACTGCGATTATTTTGGGGTTTGTAATCGCTCGACAAATTGCATCTCAGATTTTGGGTGTTATTAGGGTTGCAGAGCAAATTTCTCTGGGTAATTTAACAACCAAAATCGCGGCTGAATCCAACAGCAAAGATGAAATGAATAGACTATTAACTGCTTTTCAAACCATGACTCAGAATCTCAACACTCTGATTCGTCAGGTACAGCATTCAGGCATACAGGTTACTTCCTCAGCGACTCAAATAGCAGCTTCAGGTAAACAATTAGAAGGGACGCTGATTGAGCAAGTAGCTTCTACTAATGAGGTAGCTGCCGCTACTAAAGAAATTTCTGCTACCTCTAGAGAATTAGTCAGTGCAATGGAACAAGTTGCAATCATTTCCCAAAGCACGACGACAGCAGCCAATGATAGCCAAAAAGACATAGTGCGGATGGAAACCACTATGCGGCAGTTAGCAGAAGCCACGAATGCGATCGCTGCTCGATTGGGAGTAATTAGCGAAAAGGCAAATAGCATTAATACTATCGTCGTCACAATTACCAAAGTTGCAGATCAAACAAATCTGCTGTCGTTAAATGCGGCGATCGAAGCCGAAAAAGCTGGAGAGTATGGTTTGGGCTTTGCTGTAGTTGCTAGAGAAATTCGCCGATTAGCAGATCAAACTGCCGTTGCTACCCTCGATATTGAGCAGATGGTGAAGCAGATGCAATCGTCAGTCTCTACAGGTGTGATGGAGATGGACAAGTTTGCCGCAGAAGTAGGGCGGAGTATAGAAAATGTTGCCAGCATCAGCATACAGGTTGGGCAAATTATCCAGCAAGTGCAAGAACTGAATCCGCGATTTGAGTTTGTCAACCAGGGTATGGAAACCCAATCTGTGGGAGCGCAACAAATTAGTGAGACGATGGCGCAGTTGAGCAGTACCTCTGTGCAAACTACCGACTCTCTGCGGGAAATTAATCATGCTATAGCCCAACTTAACCAA
>NZ_JAWJTF010000283.1:0-2602 GCF_048836525.1 Nostoc sp. CALU 546 | reverse complement strand
AGTTGTTGAAGGTATGCTATCACATCCAGTGTCTCTTAATTGGATTGCAGGTTAAAGTTGTCCTTTTCTCAAGCCCCTAAATTTATTTATGGGGTTCAAAATTATGAATTTTGAATTCCCCGTTCGCGTAGCGTCTCGCAGAGAAGGGGTTGACAGCTTAACTTTCGGTAATCAACTGTAACAATACTTCCGTCGAAATCTTGCCACTGATATCAGCACCTTCCAAGAGGCTGTCTGCCAAATCTCGCTTGTGCTGATGCAATTGCACAATCTTTTCTTCAATAGTATCCTTTGCTACTAGACGATAAATAGTAACTGGGCGTTGTTGCCCAATGCGATGGGCGCGGTCTGAGGCTTGATCTTCCACGGCGGGATTCCACCAAGGGTCTGTATGAATCACGTAATCAGCCGCAGTCAGATTCAGTCCTGTACCACCCGCCTTGAGACTAATCAGAAAGACATCTCCTGAACCAGCTTGAAATGCATCTACCCGTTTTTTGCGCTCTGCCACTGAAGTACTGCCATCTAAATATTGATAATTAATACCTTGCTGATCCAGATAATCTCTGATAATGTGCAAATGGTCAACAAACTGACTAAACACTAACGCCTTATGACGATTTTCCAGCAGTTCACCTAGCACCTCACCAAAAAGTTGTAACTTGGAACTAGGTAATTCAGTATCAGGCATAACGAGGCTGGGATTACAGCAAGCGCGACGCAATTTCATAATCTCAGCTAAAACCTGCAAATGTTTCTTTCCTGCTTCTGCATCACTTTCGGTCAGTTTAGATATTGCTTGACGGCGCAACGCTTCATAGAATGCCTTTTCCTCTCGACTTAACTCTACATGAAGGAGAATTTCGGTACGAGATGGTAACTCTTCTAATACCTGATTTTTTGTCCGTCGCAACAGAAATGGTTGAATCAGTTTTTTGAGTTTATTACGTGCAAGTTTATCCTGATATTTTTCAATGGGGGTAGCAAAGCGTTGATTAAAGCTTTCAAAAGAACCCAATAACCCAGGATTAATAAAGCGGAACAAATTCCATAACTCACCCAGGTGATTTTCAATGGGAGTCCCAGTAGTCAGCAACTTAAAATTAGATTTTAGGTTCATCGCTGCCTGAGAACGTTTAGTGGTCATATTTTTAATCGCCTGGGCTTCATCTAGGACAATAGTTTGCCACTGTATCTGAGCAAGCATTTGCGCTACTTCTTCCTGCTGTAATAAACCATAACTGCATACCAACATATCTAAAGGTTGTAAACCATCCAATAATTTTTGGCGGTTAGCACCAGAAAATTGAATAATATTGAGAGTTGGGGCAAACTTCTGCGCTTCACTCACCCAATTCATACACACAGAAGTTGGGGCAATAATTAGGGTTGGCCCTTCATGGGCGTTTCTGAGGATGACAGCTAATGCCTGCAAGGTCTTACCGAGTCCCATTTGGTCTGCTAAACAAGCTCCCACACCCCAATGTGCCAGACGCGCTAGCCAACAAAAACCCTCCATCTGGTAGTCACGTAGTTCTGCTTGAAGCGTAGATGGCAGTTCCGGCTGGAGGTTTTGCACCTCCTTGAGACGCTGGATATGTGTTTTCCAGTGTTTATCTGCTTTTACCTTACCGACCTCATCGACAAAATCTTCTAACCCTAATGTTGCCAATGGGTGAAAACGAATACCTTTACTATGTTTTTCTGAAAACATCCGCAATTCATCGAGGCGTTTCCGAAAAGCTTGAGTTAAAGCCAAAAATTGACCATCACCAAGGGGGATAAAACGGCTGGGGGTTTTCTCTAATAGTTCTAGTAGTTGCTGCATATCTAGCACTAGGTCGTTATTCAATTTCAACTCCCCTGTGGCTGCAAACCAGTCTTGCTGACGTTGAATTGATAAATTAAAGTCTTTCAAGTCGGCATTATGGCTAACACGCAGTTTTTCTCCTTGTGGCCATTCTATGACTACGTTATTTCCCAGTGTTTGCAGTTCTAGAAGCAGTTCTAAACAGTCTTCGGGATCGTCTATAATCCATTCACCATCTTGTTCTTCAGTTTGAGTCAAGGTGGCGCAGGCGGCTACAGCATCTTTGGCAAGTTGCTTTTCTTCAGACAGATTTCGTCTGGTTTGGAGACGTTTACCGTCAATCTCGGCAATTACAGTTTCACCACCTGTACCAGGACGGTAGTAGGGGCCACCTTGGGCAAAGGGGCGCGACAAAAGGCTGATTTTCAAGCCGGCATTGGCAGGTAAAAGATGAATATGGGGTAGAGTCTGGGCGGGTACTTCTTCTGCACCTTCTGAACCGCCACCAATGTCAGAATGTACGGTAACGATACCAGAGACAGCATTTATGGCTGCTAAAACTTGTTTCTCTGCGATCGCAGGTACATTTAATTTATTATCTATACCAATAATCTCTGCAATGCGTCTGTGTTCGGCAGTAATTTCAATGACTTTGATGCGGGTTGGAGTTTCTTTGATATGCAGAATATTTTGTGATTCTGGTAATTTGGGAGAAAATTCTAAGGTGAGACGATCAAGTTTCCCTTTTTTAACCAGTAGTTCCGGTTCTCCCTTGACAATTTCTACACGGAT
>NZ_JAWJTF010000431.1:0-1172 GCF_048836525.1 Nostoc sp. CALU 546 | reverse complement strand
ACGTGTAAATTGGGACACGTTGTAAATAGGGGCTAAATGAGCAATCGTACAGAAAGTTACGCTAAGGCTGTAATCCTTACTGGATAAGTATTCTGCAAATCAATATTTTTCGCAATTCTTGATGTACCAATTAACCTATAGATTATTTGGTGCAACAATTTAATACGGCTCATCTTGGGTTTGAAGCTCCTAAATTTCAGAGACTTCAATTGGTACAGTTTTAATCCTGGCGATCGCAGTATTGAAAGTAGCTCATCAAGTCCTTAGCGTAAGTTTCGGAACGGATGCTCATTTCTCCCCTTGTCCTATGAAGTTGTGAAGTATAACCCGTCCTTTTTGTCCATTTTATTGTTAAAATCACAGTTTGTTTATGCTGTTGAGAGCAAAAAATTTCGCTCTCTGCCTTTCTTCTAGTCAACAAAATATTTGTTTGTTTACAAATAAGTTTGTAAATACTGACTATATAAATTACAGCGTGGTAATACGCTATCTCCTTGCAATTTTACCAGTCCAACACTGTGCAATTTAAATTTAGTTACTGTCGGTAGCTTCGCAGGGTTATTAATAACTACATCTTTCATCGCATTTGCTAATTCCGGCTGCTGCGTAAGAATTAAACTTTGACGATGTAAATGGTCTGCGTAGATACTCGATGAACTTGTGGGATTTTGTAGTATCTGTGTTAAAGTAACATTTCTATTGGCTATATTATAAAGAGTAAGACGCACTAAAAATGGATGTCCACCCACTAGCATCATTAATTTTTCAACTTCTGTTTCATCCCAATCGAGTTGATACCTTTGAACTAAATCTAAAATCTGTTGATTATTAAATTCAGGCAATTCTACAGACAGACCTACATTAAATGGCGATTGATTAATATCAAGAGGAACGTAAACTTCTGTAGAATGTACAATTACCAATCGCAGTTTTTCCCAAATCTCTCGCCGTTTGCCTTCTTCGTGTAAAGCGCGTAGCAGTCCAAAAAAATCTCGGTAAATTTCTGGATATTCAAAAACTTTATCAACCTCATCTAAACCAAGGGTTAGCGGCTTATTAATTGTTGGTAGTAGATATTCCTCAAAATAGGCTTTACATGCCATGCTGCTACCCACAATTTCCGCTAAATCCCAATAATCATCAATTTGATTCGGGATATTTAAAGCTAAACC
>NZ_JAWJTF010000363.1:0-1895 GCF_048836525.1 Nostoc sp. CALU 546 | reverse complement strand
TACCGCTACGCTATCCTGCCTCCTACCTTCTTCTAAAGCATCAATGGCATTCCCCAAAATATTCATGAACACCTGATTTAGTTGTCCGCCATAGCATTCCACTAAAGGTAATGTGCCGTAGTTTTTGATGACTTGAATGGCTGGAAGTTTTGTTTTTTCTTGGAGGCGATGTTGCAATACCATTAGGGTACTGTCGATACTTTCGTGAATGTCCACTGCCTTAAACTCGGCTTCATCCATACGTGAGAAGGTTCGTAGCAACAGCACAATTTGACGGATGCGTTGAGTGCCAACTTTCATCGAACTTAATATTCTCGGTGCGTCTTCCTCGATGTAATCTAGGTCAATTTCCTGACACAAAGCCTGAAATTCCGACTCATTACCAGACTGTTGCTGCTGATGGCGAATTATTCGCAGTAGGTCTTGAGTATATTCCTCAAGATGGCTGAGATTACCGTGAATAAAATTAACGGGATTGTTGATTTCGTGGGCAACTCCAGCAACAAGTTGCCCCAGGCTGGACATTTTTTCTGCCTGAATAATTTGTGCTTGAGTTTGTTTGAGTTCTTGAAGAGTTTGTGCTAAATTTTCTGTTTGTTGTCGCAGTTGGTCTTCCATGTGTTTGCGCTCGCTAATATCCCTGGCTACACAAACAACGGTGTTTTCGCTCATTGTGGCAAGACTCGCCTCAAACCAAACCTCTTGGTCACCTATTGGCAAGCTATATTCTAGCTTCACAGTTTTTTTAGTTAATAGTGCTTGTTGAATAGAGTTGAGAAAATAGTCGGCAAAATCAGGGGGGAAAACGTCATGAATTTTTTTGCCCACCAGTTCTGTAGGAGGTTGGTAGAGTAAGGGCGCACTACTAGGAGCGATTTTTAGGTATCGTCCTTCAGCATCTAAGACAAGAATCACATCCTGCATAGCGTTGAACAAGGCGAGTAATTCTGCTTGCGAGGCTTTGATTAATTCTTCGGCTTGTTTGCTACTGCTGATATCGCTGAGAGCACCATGAAAACCAGTGATTTGACCGTTTGAGTCGAAAATTAGCGAAGCCACTGCCCTCATCCAGCACCAACTTTCATCCTTTTGCAGGTGGCGAAATTCTACTACGATCCGCTGCCTATTGATTTCCATCATTTCTTGGATGCTTCTTTGAACCAAGGGTAAATCATCAGGATGAACTAAGGGGGCAAAGGGTTGACCAAGTAGTTCTGAAGGTTCCCAGCCTAAAACATTTTTATACTGCGGTGAGACATAAGTAAAAGTGCCTTGTAGTGACATAGAAAAAATCAGGTCGCTGATATTTTCCACTAGCTGGCGATAGTTAGCTTCACTCTCAGCCAAGGCAGCTGCCTTACCTTGGCGATGCCATTCGTGAATTTTCTCTGGCGATCGCACAAAGGTAGAATAATCCTCCAATTTTGACTGTAATTCTATCAGTTGTAACTTTTGTGATCCTGTTGATAGGGGGACTTCCTGAGTAACTAATTCCCAAATTTGATGCTGTTGGGCTAACAATGTAGTTGAATAAAGGTCTTGCAATGCTTCTAGCTGTTGCAGCAATTGAGCGTTTTGCTGACGTAAAAGCGATATTTCATGATTGAATGCTTCAGTACACATGATCACCTCCTATTTACAATACTGAGTGCTGATATAGGACTCATATTTGATTTCTGAAAAAACTCAGTACAACTAAGAAGCCTTCTTGACTGTTGCCTATTGCCTGCCTACGCAAATTCGTTCAGAAATCAAAGCGGATTCCTATAGCGGTAGCGGGGCGTTTAGCTCGTGCTGAGTTAAAAGAAAGACCACCCACAAGGGGCCTTACTCAAACCCAACAATATAACTACTGAGTACTTCTTAATTTACTCAGCACTCAGCACTCAACACTC
>NZ_JAWJTF010000189.1:0-5943 GCF_048836525.1 Nostoc sp. CALU 546 | reverse complement strand
GTGTTGGCGTAATATTCTTGAATATCCGTTAAACCATATTCTACCGAATCGATTTCTTGAACAATGCGATCGCTAGTTTTTAACAACGTATTCAAAACTTCTGGTCTAGCTTGACCTTTGTCTTCTCTCCCGTAGCTGAATACATTGCGACTTTGCCAAGTATTCCCCAACTCCTCACCAGATTCCCAGTTACCATCCACAACGCGATCGTTTACCAAAGAACCAAAATCACCCGCCGGGTTAGAAAACAATCTCGCTGATGCATTTTCCACACCTTGGGCTTTTAAAGCTAAAGCGTGTTTCCTAATAAAATTCTGATCTTCCGATTCATCAACATCAGTCGCCCGTTGAAATAAATCATCCAACAATTCGATGATATTTACAAAACTATCCCGGAAAATCCCAGATAAATTACCTAAAACATCAATGCGGGGATGGCCAACTTCCATCAACGGTTTCAATTCATAACGAACAATTCTGCCAGTTCCTTCCTTAATAGGTTCAGCCCCCACTAATTCCAGCAGAATCCCCAGAGATTCCCCCTTCGTTTTAATTGCATCTAATCCCCATAACATCACCGCCACCGTTTCTGGATATTTCCCATGTTCATCCAAATGCTGGGCGATAATTTTTTGAGCAATTTCTCGCCCCCGTTGGTATGCAGCAGGTGAAGGCATCCGATAAGGATCTAAAGCATGAATATTTCTCCCAGTTGGTAACACACCAGCCCCATCCCGCAATAAATCTCCACCAGGCGCAGGCGGAATATATTCTCCATTCAAACCCCTTAATAAATTCGTTAACTCATCCGTAGATTGCATCAACAAATTTCTTATTAGTCTTTCCTCTTCTTCTCTTTCTTCAGTTATTCCTTTCTCATCCCCAAAATAAGCCTCCAAATACGACCCTAATTCCTCTTCATTTGGTGCTTCTCCCAATGTATGCAACCCAGAAGAAAACAACCGATTTTCTAAAACTTGCAAATATTCATACAACTCCACCAAATAATCATCAAAAGCATGAGTGCTAAACATCCGAATATTTTCGGGAGTAAAGGCTATACCTAACTTTTTCGCATCTTCAAACGGACAATCTGCATCTAAACCAGAGTCCACAATTTTTTTACAAATCCCTTCTTTAAGCACATAATTCTTTTGCGGATCTTCCCGATACTCCGAGATTAAATCTCGCAATGACACCAATTCTTTATATAAACCTGCACGACCATAAGGCGGCACATTATGAGAAATTAATACACCATAACCGCGACGTTTTGCCAACATAGACTCAGAAGGATTATTTGCTGCATATATATATAGATTAGGCAAATTTCCTAACAGTATATCTGACCAAGAATAACCAGTATTACCCAAAGGAGAACCAGGCAACCATTCCACTGTTCCATGCATTCCAAAGTGAACTAGAGCATCAGCTTGAAACTCATTTTGCAGCCATTTATAATAAGCAACATATTGCGGATGGGGTGTTAAATCTCGTTCAAACATTAAGCGCATGGGGTCGCCTTGTATCCCCAAAGGTGGTTGTACACCTATCCACACATTTCCTAATTGCACACCGCCAATCTGAAATTCATCACTATAGGTTTTAATTCCAGTTCCCGTGAGAGATTTCCATTGTTTTTCGATGCGCGAGGTTTGCAGATATCCCAGCCATTTTTCTAATGTGCGGACGTTTACACTATTTGTAGAGTGGGCAATATGAGTATCATTATCTACACCCACAAGAGGATTAGCTTCATCCGCTTCTTTCACCCAGCGAATCAATTCTTCCCCATCTTCCGGTAAATCCCCCACGGTATAACCTTGTTCTTTGAGTGCGTGGAGAAACTTCAGCAAACTACGCGGCACATTTAATAATGCAGCTGTACCCACAGCGCCATAACCTGGAGGAAACCCATATAAAATTATCGCAATCTTGCGTTCTGATACAGGTTTTTGCCGCAAAGACACCCAAGTTTTCACCCTACCAATTAATCGCTGCACCCGTTCGGGAACCAGATAAATATTTTCGCCGACCAAACCACCGAGGGGAACGGTATCAATCGCCCCATCCAATTCTGGTAAAGCATACAACACCACACTTTGCAATCCGCCGACACCTTGGCGTGTCCACGAGGAAATATCTTGAATTAATAGTGGTGCTGCAACAATATAAGGAACATTCTTGGCTGTGAGGATGCGCTTTGCTACTTCCACCTGACGGCCTGCTTCCATTGAACCAGCCGGGCCACCCACCAGAGGAAAGCCAATTGTCGAAACGATCGCATCTACTTTTACTGCTTCACTAGAAAGTGAGGCTGTCTCTATATTACCTAGTTGTCGTTGCTGAATTTCATAGTCGGTTGTCATCAAATCTCGTACTGCTACGTGTCCTTCTACGCCGTTGATGAAGATGGGTAAAGGAGTTAAGCCGGCTTTTTCAAAACTGCGAATCAGTTGGGGAATGTAGGGTTGTTTGGTGATGACGTGTTTTCGGTAGAGTAAAATCCCAACAATCGGTTTTGTAGAGACGCGATGAATCGCGTCTCTACAATGGGTTTTATACCATTCCAAATAGTCGCGGGGCGATTCAAAAAATCCTTGATAGTCGGGATGGAGTAATCCGATGTTGGGGGTTTCGACTAGCGGGGGAATGTCGCCGACTTTTAAACCCAAGTATTTTTCTGCCAGTGTCCAGAATAATGAAGCGACGTTTTCTGGGCCGCCAGCATTCCAGTAACCATAGATAATTAACCAGTTGCGTAAGTCTTGGACTTTTTGCACTGGGACGTATTTCAGTAGCTTGGGGCCAATTTTTAAGAAGCTGATGTAACCAGCAAGTTTGTCTTCTTCTCGTCCGTTGCTAAATTTGTCGAGGATGAATTTAACTGGTTTGGGCATTCCTTTGGGTTTGTCGCCAATGGCAAAGTCCCCCAACTTGGTTAAACTCATCAATTCCAAGGCTGACTCAAAGACTAGGCGGATGGGAATTTGGGAAATGCGATCGCGCAACCACACAACCTGGTCATAATCAAATAGGAGGCTGCCGAAAAACACATCAGCGCCATCGAGTGCTGCTTCTACCTCAGTGCGTTTGTTGGTAAGATCGCGATCGCTAAATACCCGAATATCCAACTCCAGACAGCGAGAGTTAGCCAAAAAGGCTGCTTTTCTATACAAGTCAGCGTTGAACGATTCAAACCCAGCAACCAAGACGATGCGTTTCATGCCTGTAAGCTACGAAATATTTCTTTACTTAAATTTTAAACTTGCTTTCAGGCTGATTGTTAAATATCTACCCACAGATTCCGGTCATTAGTTCCTTGAAGGAGTTAAAACTTCACTATCACCAAAGCCTTTTAGATAGTTTGATTTCAAAAAAGTTGTGATGTGTTGAGTCAAATTCAGTGCTTCATTGAACTCTTTTGATTCCTGTAGTGCTTCGTATAGTGAACGAATTTCTTGTGGCGACAGGTTTGTGAATGTACGCAACTCGGTAATATCTAATCTCCGGTTAAACTCATTAGCAGTATGTCGCCATTGATGTATAAGCGCAAACAACTCTCTATCTTGACGTTCTGCAAAAACATTAGATGCTAGTGCTGTTTCGGTAACAGATATAATTAATCGCGGAAAGACTATTGGTCGTCCCGGCTTATGCGAGTTTGGGTTGAAGCGGCTATCAGATAAAATTACCTCATTTGATCTGCACTCATTCAGTAAAGCACGCAGAAATTCTATCCTCTTTTCGTTAGCTGATGCCCATCGTTCGCCAAAAATCCCAGTAATTGTTGCTAATAATCCCAAGCCTGTCAGTAGTGACTCAAAACTTCCTCCCTGAGTCCACCAGACGGCAGCTAGAATAAATCCTAGAAGTAAAGGGAAAAACGTGATAAAGGTTACTAAGTTTTTCATACTCATATCACATCTTACCGTTTAGACCATATACTATTTGCTACAGAAGAATTCTTGTTAATTCCTGAAGAGTCAGGGGCAACTAAGATTAAATCCATACCAAATCCATTCTTCAAACGTGGTTCCAATACTGTATGTAGCCTATCAACAAGCACTAGCTTACTGTCTGATATAGCTTTGTCGATACCATTAGAAGTATATTTCCGAGTTAGAAGCAAACGAATCGTATCTTGGTCTTCAAAATTCATTACTGACCGGTCAGGTAACACCACTTCAATTTTGTTTCCAGTGAGGTTACGATACAGGATTTTTATTAAAATTCCTCTATCAGTCTCTATAGAACCATCAAAAAATACACTATTCAAATCGATATGTAAATCAGTGTTTTGCAGCAATGCACTTGTGACAAACTCTTTAAAAGACCTAGTTTTAGCGTACTCTTTCGCTGCCTTTTGGGCTGCTTCTTCGCTTAAATCTTCAGTGGTTGCTACTTCTAGGAGTAGCCTATCCTCAGGTCGCATTAACTTAGAAAGACTTTCCAGCAGTTCTGTATCTCGTTGAAAATTAGCTAATGTGTTTCCCAATAGAGAAAATAGTACAGGACTATCATTGATGACTTTATCTAGTAGTTTTCGTAATTTGTCAACATTTCTCTCGATTGAAAAGTCAACTTGAATTGGCAGCACATGACTACCTTGCAATTGTGAACCTCGAATTGACCGTTGCACACCTAGCCTTAACATCTCCGAACTCATATCAACTGGAAAATAGAGTAAATCGGGATTTGAGTTGAGTAATAAACTTAAAATATTTTGGTCTTTTTCACCTGTGCCGACACCTAAACTTACATAATGATATTTCTGATCTCTGATATTATTAGAATGAATTTGATGCCATCGATATCTAAAAGACTCTATACTCTCTTTCATCACGAGATAGAATCGATCATTGCAAGCATGATCCCATGCGATCGTTGGGCCTATTCCCCAATAGGAAAAACCAGATAAAATCTCTTTTCCATCGCCTGTGGTGGAAAATTCGCCTCTCAATTCCTGCGTGAGTTCTGCAAGTTTGTTAGATTGATCTTCCCCTATAAAGCAGAGAGTCCACCCTAAACCGGGTTCATTGATGGAATTCTCCAGTAACTTCACAAAATTTAAAGATCCCATGTTGAGCCTCGTTTCTTGAGCAGTTTATCTGATTAATCTCCCGCAGATGTCTAGAAGCCATCAGGTATTAGTTAATACTGTAAAGCATTATGTGTTAAGCTGCTCAGGGTTAACAAAAAGCCTAGGGTAGAGTCTGTAAATACTTTACGACTTTATCAGCCCACGTTCACATCAAAGGGTGCGTTCGGTCTAGGGATTTGGGCATCGAACTACTACAGCACAGTGTAAACCTATGCACCATCTCAATTAACAAGACTTAGGACTTAATAAGGTGCTTAAGCCCTAAATAAAGTTCCGCCACAGTTTACTAGGTACATTTGTCATAGCTTTCTACTTTTATAAAGAGTTATTATCTGAATAATGGAGGCAATTACCGCATTGCAATTTATTGCAAAAATTAACTGGTTATTCCCGATATTGATAAATTATAATGGTTGTGTTTTTTGTGGCAATACACTTTGGATTAGTGAATTTCACACATAAAATTTGCTGTTCAGGTTCGCACAAAAACTTATTTTGTTTACTAGCGTAGTAATGCTGAAAATAATGCAGGTGTTGCTAACAAGTACTTCAACAAATTTATTAACAAAACTTTGTCTCTATAATTGTAAAAGTTTTGAACTAGCATAAAAATAAGTAAGTTGAGGATGAAATCATGAAAATTGGAATTGATAGTGGGCACAATTGTCCACCAGACACAGGAGCTAGAGGAATCAAAGTTGAGGATAATTTAACTCTAGATGTAGGTAATAGAGTTATTGCTAAGTTAAGAGCTTTAGGACATGAAGTCGTAGTATGTAAACCAAGTAGTGCTAGAACAGTCACGGAATCACTATCAAAAAGATGTTCTACAGCTAATG
>NZ_JAWJTF010000092.1:0-39486 GCF_048836525.1 Nostoc sp. CALU 546 | reverse complement strand
GATCGCTTGATTGTATTCTTGCTCATAATTGCTGCTATATTGAGCAATTTGATAAAAGACAACACCCCGCTGAAAGTAAGCTTCTGCTTTGGATACGTTAAGTTTTATTGCCTGAGTAAAATCTTTGATCGCTCTTTTGTACTCTTGTTGAGATTCACCGCTGTATTTAGCCATTTGGGCGCGGACAATTCCCCGTCTGATATAAGCTTCAATTTCATTATTATCCAGACCGATGGCCCGATTATAGTCTGCGATCGCTAGGTTATATTCTAGATCGGGATCGTTACTATATTCGGCGAGCATATAACGGGCATTGCCCCGATTCACCAAAGCTTTGATTTGATTGGGCTGGATTGTAAGAGCTTGGCTATAATCTTTAACTGCTCCTTCGTAGTCTTTCAAGTTATAGCGGGCATTGCCACGATTTACAACCGCTCTGGCATGTTTAGGTTCTTGTTCAATTGCTGCGGTAAAGCTGGCAATTGCTTTGTCATAGTCTCGCTCTTTGTAAGCTGTATAACCTTGCTGATAGGAATCAGCAAAGCTGAGTTTGTTATTTGTCTGGCGAGACTTCAATGTTTGTTGAGTGTAAGCATTTTGGGAAACCAACGGCTGAGTAAATTTAATCATTACGTCCGCATATCCCAATAAACCAAAACCCATCAAACAAAAAATAATCGGGTACAGTTTTGACTTCTTGGAACGTTTATAAGATGAACTGCTGGGAGTCATTACTGGCTGCCAGTAATTAGTTAGGTGGGGCGACATGGCCCGCTGTGGAAAACGCGGTGTCTGGGTGTAATGTTTTCTTGGTTTGATTCGCGGTTGAAGATGTTCTCTAGCTTCGATAGCCCGATGTGATGGGAAGGGGTCGCGTCCACCTAATCGCACAGTACGTTCACACCACGGACAGCTACGCATGTGGTTGTTGTAGCGATGCTGGGGATTTGTCGTGCAGGTAATCAAGGAATCTTCGGCTTCAGCGATTGCTGAGAGCCAAGTCTGGGCACTGGGACGTAGTTGTGGGTTGTTGTGACCCTCTTCAAAACAACGGACAAATAGTTCTTGTAGGCTGGGATGAAGAATTTCCCAAGGGGGTGCAATGGGTGTCGGTAGGTAGGGTACGTAACGCTTTTGGCTGTATGTGAAATGACCCGATGCAATCCGGGCTTCGTAAGGTGGTGGCTCAATAGCACCTTGAAAAATCCCCGAAAATGGGTGAGTGCCTTCCATTAAGAGTTGGAATACTAGCACCGCTAACCCAAATAAATCGTGAGAGATTTCGCGATCGTGCTGGGCAAAAGTTTTATTCTGTAGTTCTGGTGGGGTAAACTCTGGTTTACCCACTGGGCAGCGATAAACAACATTATTGCTTGGGTCGGTTACTTGGAAAGAGTCTGTGTCTATCAAAGTCACCAGTGCGGTGTCACTGACGAGGATATTGGACTCGTTCACATCACCAATACAATATCCACTAGCGTGTAAAGCTGCAAAAGCCGCCGCCAGGTTACGAGCCGTGCGGAGCAGGTACTGATAGTTGAATAGGGGGCAGTGTTGGCGACGGGTTCTAGGGTTGTAAAAGTCGATGATTGGACGCATCCCCTCGATGCGTGGCATCAAAAAGCCCAGGATGCTATTTTTGCCATCTGCTGCCCGTAATAAATCCTCTGGCCAAGCGATAGAGATATGCCCCAAACTAGCTGTAGGGTTTTCTGGCGGGTTGGCCAGCATCGCCTGGAGTTTCTCTGCATGGGCTTTGGTTGGCTTGTGGTATATCTTCGCCACCAAGTTATTATCGGATGGCACTGTGTACACACAAGCTTCACCGCCACGCCCCAAACTGACATTGAGGCTGAGGATTTCTTTTCTGGGGGAACAACGTAGTACCTGCATAATGAAATTACCGCTAACGGAAGTTATTGTAAGATGTTAAACCTGTAGATTTATCGCTCATGAGTCGTTGAATGCAGCTATGATGAGTGTCAAATCATCATCAGTGCGTTGCGTAATCCGCTCTGAGTGTAAAAATTTTACCAATTGTTCCTTGGCTACTGTCTTATCTTCGGTATTGGCTACGAATTCAAACAGCGGAAAAAAGAAGGGTTTGTGAGGTTCGCCAACAACCATATTCAAAGCCAGCATTTGTAGTCCGTCAGTAATTATACCAACATTTACTATGTCTGTGCGCCACAATCTCATCTGCGCGGTATCTAAAGCACTAGGCGAAGTTAAGAAGGTGGTTTCGTTGATATATTCACCACTGTCAGGCATAGTCAGGGCCAGCAGATTACCCATACGATCTTTTGCCACTGCCAAACCATCACCTATCTGTACTACAGCTACAACTTCTGGTGTGGCGACTAGCATAATTAAGGTAGTTGCTAAGTCTTGAGGCTGTTTGTCACACGTAGCCGCTTCAGCCTCCACAGCTTTTTTCGCCGCTAGTATGGCATCATTTAAAAGCGATCGCACCAATGCATCATCAGTCAAACTTTTTCGGGTCAGTCCTTTAGTGGAAATGTTTTCTATTGCTGTCTCCACAGCAATCATCGCTCCCACTTTCCCCAGTAATGCAGAACCCGCACCATCTGCCGCGGCCGCCACTAAAACATTATCTGATAATATCTGCCAGTGATGAGCATCCTGACATAATTGATTGTTTTTTAAGTGACTTGTACCACATACAGAAGCAGCCACAATCCGCCATTGAGCAATCTGTTTTGATATGTTCATAAATTTTTTCCAGCAGCTTGATGTTTACACAGCTAGCTGCAATTTTTAATTAAACAGTCCCCCAACCTATTGGCGGTAGTGCTACCTGTTCATCCACTTGTGAATGAGAAACAGCTGACATACTAGTTGATAGCCAGACAAACATCTCAATAAAATTTAATCCTTTGAGCTTCAGGGGTGTACGCACGGTTATTTGATTTAAACGCGTCATATTCGCATTTTCTACGCCCACTGTAAAAAATGCTACCCGTTTATTCGCCTCGTCTCCCTGTAACCGCTGGGACGCTTGCTCTACCACATGATCTAACTCACCTTGCGGTTCCCCATCAGTAATCATAAATACCCAAGGACGATAGTAAGCAATCCCATTGGCACGATACTGAGATTTCCGCTCTTGAATTATGTCCAAAGCTTTATGAATTCCTGCACCCATAGTAGTCAAGCCCTGTGCTGTCAAAATAGGTGGGTTGAATTGATCAGCAGTCACAAAATCTTGTACTACATTGATATTACTATCAAACGTGACGATCGCCACTTCTACCCGTCTTGCAGCTAAGGAATTTTTGACTAATTCATCCTTCAAACTCAGTAAACCCTGATTTAAAGCCTCAATCGGATCTCCTTGCATCGACCCAGATGTGTCTAGTAAAAGTACACAAGGACAACGTGGTTCTGGGTTCTCAGCAAATTCTACTACTTCATCAAGTCTTAATGTATCATGCATAACTTTTTGTGTTATGTTAAAATTCAACGTTTTATTTTCCTTTGTTCAAAGTATATAATTCTCAGTCGCCGAGGCGACTACAGAATATAGTATCTAGTGGTAGATGCTCTAATCTTTATTAAACAAATTATTTTCATGAAGTTCTCTATATATTTAAGATGAACTTGAACACAGCTTAGTTTAGCAAAAAAGAGTTTATCAAAACCCAGCATTACCTGTTGTAATGTATCTACCAAAAACTTATATCCACTAAACCTACAGTACAATAAATACGTAAACTTTCCTAGGTAACTTCTTAAAGATTTTATGTAGAAGAATGGTTTCTTTATCGAAAAATAATTAGCCATAATTAAGATCATTAACTTTAGAAGTATACCAGCGTAACTGCGCGAACTTGGAATAAGATTTACCTGCTTTTTGGAAGTGGGAATCAATAAACGTGATGATTAAGGTCTTCACTCAAGAGTTGTTAGTAGTGAGTAAAGCCTAGAAGCAACAATATCTACTGTTAGTCATAGCTATGACAGGTGTTTACTTTTATTCATACCCACCTACTTATTTTTTGAGATAAATTAAGTAGTACGTACAAAATGTAACAGATAGGTTGCAAAACTTATTCCTTTTAATATATATACATATTTTAAAAGAAATAAGTTGTGCATAAAGACATATTACAAAGAAGAAAATACTTCATAGCTCATATTTTCACTCTACAAATGTTCAGTTGTTGATTCCGCAAAAAAACTTGAAAAATATGAATAACTCAGGTGCATTCACCAAACTACGTCCCCTAAGTTTGTTAAGACAGTTATCAAATTGCTCCGATAGTACTTGTTTACAAGCATTGAGTAACTCAGTTACTTGGACGATTTACTTAGAACAGGGCAAAATAACTTACGCTACTCATTCCGTAGAACCCTTTGATCGACTAGAACGCCATTTGCGTCGTCTCAGCCACCAAATTCCACTCCTTACTAATGAGGTTCGTATTCAAGCAAGGTTGATGTTTGAACCTGATTCACACAGTCAGTTAATCGAAGATGACAGAAATTCCAGAAGCCATCCCCCTGAGTATCAGGCTATATCCTGGCTTATTAGTCAACAACATTTACATTCTACACAAGCAGCAGTGCTGATTCAGGAATTAGTTAAAGAGGTGATTGAATCATTTTTGCTCATCAAAGAAGGTACTTATGAATTAGCAGAACCACTTAATCGAATGCCAAAAATTTGCAGGCTAGATGTAGAAAAAATTCTAGACCGTTGTCAAATAAGATTACAGAATTGGCAGGCTTTTGTTCCCCAAATTTCTTCTCCATATCAACGTCCATATATGTTGATTAACAGTAAACTTGAGAAGCAAGACTTACCAAAACTTCAGCCAGATTTAATTAACTGGATGAAGGGCTTTAGCCTGTGTCATCTGGCCGCGATTTTGAATCAAGATGAAATTCAACTGGCTCGCAATTTATACCCTTACATCCTTCAGGGTGCAATTATCCTGCATGAACCCGATCCACCATTTGATAAATTACCAAAGATTTTTGAAGATAAATCGCTTTTCTCAAAATTAATTCCAGAGTTAGTTGACACCAAAGAAAAACTAAGTACCAGCGTCACCTCTTACCCAAATATTTCTGAAGAGAATATAGCTCCTGTTCAGCGATTACCACAGATATCTACTCCTCCAAAAGGAAACTTTCAGGAACCAACAATATCAAATAACATAAATTCTGCTTCCCAAAGAGTAACGGCTGCTACTGTAACCGCACAAAAAGTCCACAAAATAGTTTCTGTAGATGATAGCCCCACAATTCTCAAAGAAATTAGCCATTTCTTAGAAAATGAAAATTTTTCTGTAGTGACTATCAACGATCCACTAAAAGCCGTTTTATCAATTATAAGGCACAAACCGGACTTAATTTTGCTGGATTTAAACATGTTAGGAATCGATGGTTATGAATTGTGTCGGATTATACGAAATAATTCACTATTTCAGAAGACTCCTATCATCTTCGTCACTGGAAGTAAAGGGATTGTAGACAAAGTAAAAGCGAAATTAGTAGGAGCATCTGGCTATCTGACTAAACCGTTTACCCGCGCCGAATTACTGAAAATAGTCTTCATGCATTTGACTTAAATTAACTACTCCAATGAGTTTTTACTGCACATTATTTTATGCGATAATCTACACATGACTACTAATCTAGAAATTGACGAAAACTTAATTAAGGAAGCTCTCGAACTTGGTGGTCATCCAACTAAGGATGCTGTTGTAGAAGAGGCATTAAGAGAGTATGTACAACGTCGAAAGCAACTGAAAATCCTGGAGCTATTTGGTACGATTGAATACGAAGATGATTATGACTACAAGCAACAGCGCCAAAGTGGATGAAAGTCATTGTTGATACTTCAGTCTGGTCTTTAGCTCTCAGACGCAATTATAAAGTTGACGACTCACCCCATGTTGTCGTGTTGCGAGAATTAATTACTGATGATCAAGTTGCTTTAGTCGGTGCTGTTCGGCAAGAAATACTCTCAGGAATTCGTGACGCAAACCAATACAATCAGCTAAAAAATTATCTCCGCGCATTTCCCAATATTGAGTTAGATATGGAAGACTATGAACTTGCTTCTAAATTTTATAATACTTGCAGAAGCAATGGTATTCAAGGTGCAAACACAGATTTTCTAATTTGTGCCGCAGCCTCTCGGAGAAATTACACAATAGTAACCACAGATAAAGATTTTGAGAATTTCAGTCAGCATATTCCCATAACATTGTTTCAATGCTAGGTCTACGCTACTTAACCCTACACTCAAATTAGAGGATAAAGGGTTTTGCTTATAATGCCAGTCTTTTCCTTAACTCAGCCTCTAACTGTTCGCCTGTGCTAACCACAACCCTATTTGGTCTGGCTCTAACAATCCTTAAATAGTGTTGAAAAGCTTCTTCATCCTGGGGATGATGCTTTACATATTCCCGTAATTCCGCTTCAGTTAATTGCTGATAATCTAAATTACTCATTGGATGATTTCCTCTCCATTACTCAAAATTTCTACTTGAATTGTTTGGCCTATTAGCACTACTATTCTTTGCGATCGCTTGTCGTACCTGGTTAGCTCAATTGTTTGTAGTAGGTTACTTACTCGCACACATAAATCGTAGAAAGCTTTTAACTGTTCAATCGTGGGTTCCATTTGTATAGATTAGCTACTGAATCTCTCGTAGCAAACATCTAACTCACATTGACTGACACAAGTCAAGACGAAAAGAAAAGATTAGCATGAGAGATTGTTCTGCCAGTCTAACGTAGTAGGATTGTTCAAGTGAAAGGGTACGCTTTGCAGGATGAGTAGCCATCGAGCGCTTCTTGCACCCTAAAATAAGAGCAAAAGACGATTCCTAAAACAATCACACTCCATGCGTATTTCTCTAAATTGGCTGCGCGAACTAGTAGAGATAAAACTAAGTCCAGAAGAATTAGCCGAAACCCTGACAATGGCAGGGTTTGAGGTAGAAGATATTGAAGACCGCCGCACTTGGGCAAATGGCGTGGTGATCGGGAAAGTGCTTGAGCGTCAACCCCATCCCAACGCCGATAAATTGAGTGTTTGCCAAGTGGATATCGGTGCAGATGAGATTTTAAATATTGTCTGTGGCGCTGCCAATGTGAAGGCAGATATCTATGTACCTGTGGCAACTACGGGTACTTACTTACCCAATATTGATTTAAAAATTAAACCTGCAAAACTACGTGGTGTCCCATCTCAGGGCATGATTTGTTCTTTAAAGGAACTCGGTTTGCCTACCGATGTAGACGGAATTCATATTTTTACCCAGGAAAATTTACCATTGGGTAGTGATGTGCGGCCGCTGTTGGGTCTAGATGATGTAATTTTAGACCTTACCGCAACTGCCAACCGCGCTGATGCTCTAAGTATGGTTGGCGTAGCACGGGAAGTAGCAGCTTTGACTGGTGGAAAGTTGAGCATTCCTGAACCTGGTGAAGTCTCTATTCCCAAAAGTGCCGGAAATTTAGCTTTAAAAATTGCCGATACCCAAGCTTGTCCTGCATACATTGGTACGGTAATTGCACAGGTGAAAATTGCTCCATCTCCCGAATGGTTGCAACAGCGTTTACGCGCTGCTGGTGTACGTCCCATCAGTAATGTGGTGGACATTACTAACTACGTTTTGTTGGAATGGGGACAACCACTGCACGCCTTTGACTGCGATCGCCTAAAATCTGTTGCAAGTAGCGAAAATTTAACCATCGGCGTCCGTTTCGCCACTGCGGGGGAATCCCTCAAAACCCTAGATGGACAAACTCGCACCCTAGCATCCCAAAATTTGTTAATTACCGCTAACGACAAACCTGTTGCACTGGCGGGAGTCATGGGTGGAGAAGAAACAGAAGTCCACGCAGGTACTCAAAGCCTAGTTTTAGAAGCAGCTTTATTTGATTCCGTGGCAATTCGCCGTTCTTCCCGGAGTGTTGGGTTAAGAAGTGAGGCTTCTGGCAGATACGAACGGGGAGTTAACCGCGCTGAGTTGGAAATAGCTAATCGCCGCGCCTTATCTTTAATTAGCGAATTAGCGAATGGAATTTTTGTCCAGCAAGAAATTGCCGACACCCGCCCCGATCCGTCTACCTGGAGTCGTTCTATCGCCCTGCGTTTAGACCGAGTTAATCAGATATTGGGGCCAATTGAATTAGAAGAGGATACAGGTGAACTCCAAGAACAAGATGTGGAGCGCATCCTGACTGCATTGGGATGTAATTTAACTCCTTCAGGAGAAGATAGCAGCCATCAACCCACATGGTCTGTCTCTGTTCCACCTTATCGTTACCGCGACTTAGAGCGAGAAATTGATTTAATTGAAGAAATTGCCCGTCTCTATGGTTACAACAAATTCTGTGATACTCTACCAGAAAAAGCGGAAGCTGGCTATCTGCCTTTAGATCAAGAACTAGTTCGCAAGTTACGAGCTTTCTTGCGGGCTGAAGGGTTGACAGAATTAATCCACTATTCTTTAGTCAAACCAGGAGAAGACAGAAATATAGTCCTGTCAAACCCCTTATTTGTCGAATATTCAGCGCTACGAACCGATTTGTTATCTGGGTTAATTGATGCTTTTCAATACAATTTAGAGCAGGGTAATGGTGCGCTGAACGGCTTTGAAATCGGGCAAATTTTCTGGCGAGAAGAAGATGGTTTGCAAGAGACAGAAGCCCTTGCAGGGATTGTGGGAGGGGATATTTCCCTTGGCAAATGGTCAAAAAGTGGACGCGAAGAACCCATCACTTGGTTTGAAGCCAAAGGCATTTTAGAAAGTGTATTTCGGCAACTTGCCTTGGAGGTAGAATTTCAACCCGATCGCCGCGACGATCGCTTACATCCAGGACGCACCGCTTCTTTGTGGATTCGGGGTAACAGACTGGGTATTTTTGGGCAACTCCATCCCCAACTGCGACGAGAAAAAGGTTTACCAGATTCCGTTTATGTTTTCCAGTTGGATCTAGATGTACTTTTAGATTCGCTAGGACAAGATGAAGTTCTTGTGCCAACATTCCAGCCCTATTCTACCTATCCAGCTAGCGATCGCGACATCGCCTTTTTCGCACCCGTGAAAATCTCAGTTGCCGAAATTCAAAAAGTAATTACCAAAGCGGGTAAAGATTTGCTCGACTCGGTGGAATTATTTGATGAATATCGGGGTGAAAATGTCCCCGAAGGACAGCGGAGTTTAGCATTCCGCTTAATTTATCGGGCTAGCGATCGCACTCTGACTGAGGCAGAAGTTGAACCAGTACACAATAAAGTCCGCGAAGCTTTAGTGGAAAAATTCGGCGTGAACTTGAGAAGTTAGAAGTTATAAGTTATATCATGTCCGGCTGATTCTGGTCGAATTACCCCCCTTAATCCCCCCTTGCCAAGGGGGGAAAAAGAAATCTAGTTCCCTCCCCTTTCCAAGGGGAGGGTTAGGGTGGGGTAAAATCCTGGTTAATCAGCTATTTCAGACTTGTTGACACGCCAAAATAGCAAATGGGTTCACCGAAATAGCAAATGGGTTCACCGAAATAACAAATGGGTTCGCCGAAATAACAAATGGGTTCGCCGAAATAACAAATGGGTTCGCCGAAATAACAAATGGGTTCGCCGAAATAGCAAATGGGTTCGCCGAAATAGCAAATGGGTTCGCCGAAATAGCAAATGCGATCGCCGAAATAGCAAATGAGTTCGCCGAAATAGCAAATGAGTTCGCTGAATCAACTCGGTTAAGGTTTTTTGATGAAAATTTTAGATCACAAAGATGCGATAAATCATCACAAAGACGCGATAAATCGCCGTCTCTTGCCTTAACCTAATCCCACTTGCTTGAATAAAGCAGTGTTACATCTATACTACTACTCAACAGTAATTACTGTATAATTTGCTCTGATGCTACTCGTAAAAAATAATTTTTCGGGAATAAACATGATAGAGTTTGCCGCAATTACTTCAGCGATTACTCCCATAATTAAAAAATATGCTCCTCAAGCCGGCCAATTAATCATTAAACAAGCTCAAAAAAACGAAGCTGTTATCAAAATTCTCAAGGAATTAGGACTCAACCCTACCCAAATTCCTGATGATGTTGATACTGTTTATGTTTACGCTCTGGTAAGGTATGGCGTATTTAAACCTGAAGCAATTTTAAACCTGTTTAAAGAGAAAGTAATTAAAGATTATTTTTGGGATGCTTACAGTTCTAATGCTCCCTTTAAGTTTGTAGAAGATACCAAAAATTTTATTAATAAAAATAGCGAACTCAAAACTCAGATAAAGAATTCTCAAATTGAATTTTTGGTTGAATTAGATAAGTTTTTGGGTGAGTTAGAAGAATTTGGGGAAGCTTTTATTGCAGTTGCTAAACAAACAAGTTCCTCAAAATTTCAGCCCTATCCAGATTGGGATTTAGATGTTTATCCCAAAGAGTTTAAAGCCTTAATGTTTGAGAAAACTCGCTTATTTTGCGGTCGTGATTTTGTTTTTAATGCTATTCAAAAATTCCTCAAAACTCAAACCAAGGGTTATTTTACTGTAATTTGGGATGCGGGGATGGGTAAAAGTGCGATCGCTGCTAAATACGTTTTAGCTACTAGATACCCTTGTTATTTTAATGTTTTCGCAGAAGGACGCAACAAACCAGAAAAGTTTTTAGACAGTATCCGTAAACAGTTAATTAAGCGTTGTTCTCTCCAAAATGCAGACAACGCCGATTTAAGGACTTTATTGCAAAAAGCCAGTGAAGAATTAAAAGGACAAAAACTTGTAATTGTTGTTGATGCACTAGATGAAGTAGAACAAGAAGGAAATGGTAATCTTTTAGATTTACCACAAAATATTCCTGATGGAGTCTATTTTTTACTGACTAGACGACCTTATAATCCAGAAACAAAACGTTTAACTTTGTCTCCAGATACTCCTGTAGTTGAATTGGATTTAAGAAAAAACAAATATAAAGATTTTAGTGCAGAAGATGTGAAAGATTATCTGCACCTATTTCTCAGTGCTGATAAAGACTATAAAGAGAAATTGAGAAAATGGATTACAGACCGCAATATTGCTGAACATAACTTTATTGAACAAGTTGCAGCTAAAAGCGAAAATAATTTCATGTATTTGCGTTATGTATTACCTTGGATTGCTGAAGGGGAATATAGTGATTTGACCTTACAGGGATTACCACAAGGTCTTAAAGATTATTATAAAGTTCATTGGCTGCGAATGGATATGGAAAATGAATCCAATGAAATGAAAGTGAAAATCTTGTATATGTTAGTAGAAAGAGGTGAACCTATATCTTTAAAGATGATTGCAGAAATTCTCGATCGAGATGAATATGATGTGAAATTAGTTTTAAATGATTGGGTGGAATATGTAACACCAAAAATTAATGAAAATGAAAAAACAACTTATTATAGTATTTATCATCGAAGTTTTCTAGAATTTCTCCAAGAGCAAGACAAACTAGCTAAAGGTCGAAGATTATTTAAAGAAGTTAATCAACGTATAGCTGATTACCTGGCGCAGGGGATTGCATAAAATGGGTGAACTTGCTACTAAATTTGCCTTACAAACAGACGAATTTAAAAATTTATTTCTAGGCAAATTTGCTGAAAGCAACTTAAAAGCAGGTAACTCGCAGAAATATTATCAAATTCTCACAAATTTTGATTTTATTTTTCTGAAAATTCAATATCCTCAATTTGGAGTAGAAGCCCTAATTAGAGATTATAATTTGGCTTGTAATCCAGAGGTATGGGAGAATTTAGGGGAAGAAAATAAACTAGACCCTGAACAAATCAAAATCCTGAAATTAATTCAAGATGCGCTACAGCTATCAGCCCATGTTTTGAATGAAAACCAAACCCAATTAGTAGGACAATTATGGGGAAGGTTGCAGAGTTTTCCCCAGCCAGAAATTCAGAAAATATTGGCAGATGCGGCACAAAGTAAAAGTGAAATTCCTCGATTTCGCCCCATTACAGCCAGCTTAACCAATCCAGACGGAAACCTACTGCGTACCCTGACTGGTCATAACGACTCGGTAATGTCAGTAGCGATCGCCCCAGATGGAAAAACAGCCGTTTCTGGTTCACATGACAACACCCTGAAAGTGTGGAATTTACAGACCGGAAAGGAAATCTCTACCCTGACTGGTCATAACAGCTCGGTAAATGCAGTAGCGATCGCCCAAGATGGAAAAACAGCCGTTTCTGGTTCACGTGACAAGACCCTGAAACTGTGGAATTTAAAGACAGAAAAGGAAATCTATACCCTGACTGGTCATAACGACTCGGTATTTGCAGTAGCGATCGACCGAGATGGAAAAACAGCCGTTTCTGGTTCTGATGACAACACCCTGAAACTGTGGGATTTGCAGACAAGAAAGGAAATCTATACCCTGACTGGTCATAACGACTCGGTATTTGCAGTAGCGATCGACCGAGATGGAAAAACAGCCGTTTCTGGTTCTGATGACAACACCCTGAAACTGTGGGATTTGCAGACAGGAAAGGAAATCTATACCCTGACTGGTCATAACAGCTCGGTAAATGCAGTAGCGATTGCCCCAGATGGAAAAACAGCCGTTTCTGCTTCATCTGACAACACCGTGAAAGTGTGGAATCTAAAGACAGGAGAGGAAATCTATACCCTGACTGGTCATAAGGAGTGGGTAAGAGCAGTAGCGATCGACCGAGATGGAAAAACAGCCGTTTCTGCTTCTTATGACAACACCCTGAAACTGTGGGATTTGCAGGCAGGAAAGGAAATCTCTACCCTGACTGGTAATAACGACTCGGTATATGCAGTAGCGATCGCCCCAGATGGAAAAACAGCCGTTTCTGCTTCATCTGACAACACCCTGAAACTGTGGGATTTGCAGGCAGGAAAGAAAACCTTTACCCTGATCGGTCATAACGACTGGGTAAGTGCAGTAGCGATCGCCCCAGATGGAAAAACAGCCGTTTCTGCTTCATCTGACAACACCCTGAAACTGTGGGATTTGCAGGCAGGAAAGAAAACCTTTACCCTGATCGGTCATAACGGCTCGGTAAGTGCAGTAGCGATCGCCCCAGATGGAAAAACAGCCGTTTCTGCTTCAGGTGACAACACCCTGAAAGTGTGGAATCTAAAGACAGGAAAGAAAATCTTTACCCTGACTGGTCATAAGGAGTGGGTAAATGAAGTAGCGATCGCCCCAGATGGAAAAACAGCCGTTTCTGCTTCAGGTGACAACACCCTGAAAGTGTGGAATCTAAAGACAGGAAAGAAAATCTTTACCCTGACTGGTCATAAGGAGTGGGTAAGAGCAGTAGCGATCGCCCCAGATGGAAAAACAGCCGTTTCTGCTTCTTATGACGGCAGCCTGAAAGTGTGGAATCTAAAGACAGGAAAGAAAATCTTTACCCTGACTGGTCATAAGGAGTGGGTAAGTGCAGTAGCGATCGCCCCAGATGGAAAAACAGCCGTTTCTGCTTCAGGTGACAACACCCTGAAAGTGTGGAATCTAAAAACAGGAAAGGAAATCTCTACCCTGACTGGTCATAACAACTCGGTATTTGCAGTAGTGATCGACCGAGATGGAAAAACAGCCGTTTCTGGTTCACGTGACAAGACCCTAAAACTGTGGGATCTAAAGACAGGAAAGGAAATCTTTACCCTGACTGGTCATAACGACTCGGTAGGTGTAGTAGCAATCGCCCCAGATGGAAAAACAGCCGTTTCTGGTTCACGTGACAAGACCCTGAAACTGTGGGATCTAGAGACAGGAAAAGAAATCTCTACTTTTATTGGTGATAGTCATATATATTGCTGTGCAGTTTCTCCAGATGGATTGACGATTATAGCAGGAGAACCATCAGGGCGTGTTCATTTCCTCCGTTTAGAAGGGGGTTAAAAAATGAAACCGATCATTGAAAATCCGATCAATATCCCCAGATATCCCCTAGAATTTCAGCAAATCATTACCGCTAAAAATCAAAACTTTGTCGGTCGTGAATTTGTCTTTGCTGCTATCAACAAATTTCTCAATCAATCTGACCGGGGCTACTTTACTATTATCGGCGATCCTGGTATTGGTAAAAGTGCCATTCTTGCCCATTATGTCAGCCAAAATCCGGGAGTTGTTTATTACAATGTCGAAATCTCAGGTAAAAACCGCGTTGAGGAATTTCTGACGAATATTTGCACTCAATTAATAGAAATCGCCCAAAATCAAGGTATTAAAACTAGTGTTGAGCGGAGTCGAAACAATCTCACTCCTAACTTTTCTGACTCTACCACAGAAGACAGTGGTTTTTTATCGTTATTACTGCAACAAATCAGCAATAGATTGCAACCAAAACAACGTTTAATTATTACTATAGATGGCTGCGATAGAATTGATATCAACAATCAACCACGCGGCTCAAACATATTTTATTTACCCCGTTATCTACCCGAAAAAGTTTATTTTATCCTTAGTCGTCGTCCTTTTTTGGCAGATAAATCAGGTTTATTAATTGAAACACCAGCCCAATCTTTAGATTTATCAAATTACCCTGAACAAAACCGCGCTGATATCCAAGAATATATTAAAACTTATTTAAATGAATCATCTCATTCTGAGCCTATTGTTAGCGAAGAGAAGAATCGTGGAGACTTTTCGCTCAACATGACAGAGCAAGGTTTTGATGATGAAACGAATTTTATGTATGTTAAAGAAATTTTAGCAGATATTACTGAGGATATTTACCCCCAAAATTTACAGATATATTACCAAAATCATTTAGAAAAAATGAATTTAGCCACCAGTAAACAGCAACCAATGGCTTTGCAGGTGTTAAATATCTTAGTTCAAGAGCAACCAATATCAATAGAAGCGATCGCTGAAAGATTAGATGTAGATGAATATGAAATCAAGGTGATTTTAGATAAGTGGCGAGAGTTTTTACATTTAGAATCAATAGCAGCCGAAATCCACTATAGTGTTTATCATACTAATTTTCGTGATTGGTTGAGGCAACAAATAGAGTCTAACTTTTGAGTTAAAAGGGCATTTAGAGGATGTTTGAAAAGTTCTATTGTCAGTAGCAGAAGTTTTAGATCCCCCTAAATCCCCCTTAAAAAGGGGGACTTTGATTCCGGTTCCCCCCTTTTTAAGGGGGTTAGGGGGGATCTCAAAGTGCCTAAAGTCACAGGGAAACACTTTTCAAGCAACCTCTTAGAAACCGCGAGAGTAATATCTTATTAACCAGTAGGAGTAACAAGCAATTATGACTAAATATGTACTCTGGGGAACTTACTGCGAAGACGTTCTCGAAAAACGTGTCCCTCACCGTCAAGCTCATTTGGACGGATTAGCAAAACAGAAAGAATCCGGTGTGTTGATTACTATTGGCCCCACCAAGGATGTCACAAAAGTTTTTGGGATTTACGAAGCCGAAGACGAAGCCACTGTGCGCGAGTTAATTGAAAACGATCCTTACTGGAAAAATGGCATCTGGACTGAATATTCTGTCAAAGAATGGATTCAGGCTTTATAAATTGGGTATGGGGTATGGGGCATTGGGCATTGGTTATTAATTCTTCTCCCTCACTTCCTCATCTCCTAATACGGTTCGGTTAAGGTTTTTTGATGAAAATTCTAAATCACAAAGACGCGATAAATCGCCGTCTCTAAAATAATCAATCCTTCTTCTTGACGGCGATTTATCGCTTCTCTTGGGTTAACCAAACGTATTGTCTCATCTCCCTCATCCTCACTCCCCACTCCCCACATAATGAAAATTTGGCAGGTTGATTTTTATCGTCGTCCCTCACAAGATGCGTCTGGACAAATTTTATGGGACTTGTTGATTTGTGACGCAACTCGCAGCTTTGAGTATGAAGCTACCTGTCTCCAGTCAGCAGCGAATTCTAGTTGGGTTGCTGCTCAACTAGAATTCGCTGCTGGAGAAAAATTGCCAGATGTGATCCAGGTGTTTCGTCCTCAGTCTCTCAGCTTAATTGAGGCGGCTGGACGCAATTTAAGTATAAATGTCGAACCTACTCGCCACACCTTGGCGTTAAAGCAGTGGTTAGCAGAAAAGCAATATCCCTCAACGCTGGATAAACCGCCCCCAGTACCATTACCAGAAAACCTCTGGGGAGAACAATGGCGTTTTGCGAGTCTAGCTGCTAGTGATGTAGAAACGAGATTTAGTGATCGCCCCATTCCCATTTTGCACATCCCAGAACATCTCAAACCCATCAATTTAGGTTTGGCATCAACAGTCCCCGTTCCTGGTGTGGTAATTTATGGTGGACGGCAATCGATGCGCCTAGCCCGGTGGTTGCAGCAAGCCCGTTCTGTGGCATTAAACTATATTTCTGGCGCACCAGACGGCTTAATCTTAGAAGCTGGCTTGGTGGATAGATGGATTGTTGCCACATTTGAAGATCCAGAAGTTACAAAAGCAGCCCAAGCATTTGAACAACGGAAACAGCAAAGTCGAGGATTGCATTTTTTGTTAGTGCAGCCAGATGATTCTGGGATGACTTATAGCGGCTTTTGGTTATTGCGTCCAGAAAATGGATGTTAATTGCCAAAAATATTATTCTGTTTATTGAATAAATTTTGAATTGACAAGGAAATCCAGCTAGTAAAAATTCATGTTCTGGTAGTTTATCAATTAATCAAATATACCTGAAGCTGTTTGAGCAAAGTTTTTTCATAAACTAATTGAGCATCTGTATTAATTTCACTGCTTAAAATGCATTCACTTTCTATATTTAAAGAATGAGCCGCCTGTTCAAAGGCTAATCTAATTCCAATACTGCTTGGGTAAAGCATTTTGAACTCGGAATTGGGTTTGGGGAAAAGGTTAAAGGGAAAAGGTTAAAGGTTAAAGGTTTTTTCTTTCCCCTTTCCCCTTACCCTTTTCCCCAAAACCCGACAAGTATTGAATCTTAATTCCCCCTATTCCTGAAAATAAATCGACAAACCGAATTTTAATTTTCTCCATAGAGATTAAGGTAATTTTCAAATGCATGTCATACAAATTACTGTAGGGGCACAATCATATATTGTGCCCCTACGCGTATGGTCTATTCAATTAAAAATCGCTGTAAGTTACTTTGTTATTTCCTACTTAGCCTTCACCCGCGCTTGCTTCACCATCGCAATCAGAGTTTGATGGGCATCTTCCGCATCTGCTAAAACATGATCAAATTGAATGCGAACTGGTACAGGTTCGCCATTCACTTGCGCTGTTAAATCCATACCCTGTGCATCAATTGAAAGCATTTCGGCTGCGATTGCATCTGTCACACCACCAAAAGCTTTAGCATAAACAACTACAGCATCAGCATGATCATCATTCATATGCTTGCAGATGCGCGAACTAATTTCAGGAGAAAAATCTTTAGACATTGTGAGATTAAAAGTGACCAATACGGCAAGAGTCTAAATTCTCACCTAAGTAGATGAGATTTGCCAATATTTCAAATTAGCAGAAAAGACATTAGTCTCGCACCATCGTTATTATAAGTGATATCTGAAAAACAATTGCCGTTGTATATATTTGATAAGTTAAGTTTATTACTAGTACAACAATTAAATTAAAATAAACATTATCCAGTATTTTTACCTTTAATTGCGGAAAGCAAACAGCGTAAACTGTAGCAGAAGTATTAGCCAAAACTATTGTAGCTAAGAGACAATGAGCGAAATTAGCCCCAGACGAATTGTAATTGGGGATGTGCATGGACACTATGAAGGTTTAATGACATTGTTGGAGGCGATCGCCCCCACGTCAGAAGATCATGTCTATTTTCTGGGAGACTTAATTGATCGTGGCCCTCATAGCGCACAAGTAGTTAATTTTGTCAAGCGGAATAACTACTCATGTTTATTGGGAAATCATGAGCAGATGTTATTAAACATTCTGACCAATGAAAAGACTTCCTCCTCGACAATGCAAGCATGGCTGTATGGTGGAGGACAAGCTACCGTGGCCAGTTACCAAGAGGCTCCAATTCCTGACGACCATCTGGATTGGTTAAAAACTTTGCCTACATACATTGACTTGGGGGATGTTTGGTTAACTCATGCTGGTGTTGATCCCTCCAAGTCAGTGACAGAACAAACAGCCGATGAACTGTGCTGGATACGAGAGGAATTTCACAGCATTGAAAAACCCTACTTTCCAGATAAGCAAATTATTATCGGTCACACCATTACCTTTACTCTGCCGGGTGTTTCTCCTGGTAAACTGGCACAAGGAAAGGGATGGCTAGACATAGATACTGGCGCTTATCATCCCCGGAGTGGCTGGTTGACTGGACTGGATGTCACAAATGACTTGGTTTATCAAGTGAACATATTTAAAAACTATATTCGTGTCCTGCCTTTAGAAGAGGTTGTAATTAACGTTGATCCAGCCAAAATTAAAGTTGATCGTCGCCATAAGAATTGAGTGGGAGTGGGGAGATGAGGGGAATAACCAATGCCCAATGCCCAAGACCCTAAAGACTACGTTAATGGTCGAATATTAGCTTTATAACTAGTGTTATCCAAGCCATATTTTCCATTACTAGGTTGGGAGTTAATAGCACGTCTGAGGCCATTAATGCGATCGCTAGTTCCGGGGTGTGTACTCAAAAATGTCGGCACAGAACCACCCTTTTGCAGCAGCTTTTGCATAAAAGAAACCATCCCAGACTGGGCATAACCGGCGCGTGTCAAAGTTCTTAACCCTCTTTGATCGGCATCAAATTCATCGTTACGACTGCGGGGACGATTCAAGGCAAGTTCTACACCAATGCCCACGGCTGCATTGCGATCTAAACCACTTGCTGTGGCTAAACCACTAGCGATCGCTTTTTGCCGCATCTGTTTAACCAGGTGTTTACCGCCAATATGACCAATTTCATGGGCGATGACACTTGCGAGTTCCGCTTCATTATCGGCAGCTTTTAGCAAACCCGTGTGGACATATACATAACCTCCTAAAGTAGCAAAAGCATTAATAGCATCATCTTCAACCACTTGGAAGGTATAGGGAAGATTGGGGCGATCGCTATTGGCCGCTAAACGCCGACCAATTTGTTCGACATAGGCATTAACATTAGAATTCCGGTAAAGTCGGACTTGACCGCTCAGTATTTGCTGATTAATCTGCTTACCAATATCAGTTTCCTGGCGATCGGATATATTAGAAAGCTGAAGTACCTGGACTCCCTGCAATATCATAGGCAAGAAATCAAAAGCTCTTCCAGGCAGAGGTGTACTCAGGCACAGACTCAGGGCGACTACCACCGAAATTAGGGGATAAAACCAGCGCCGCCGCCACATCCGGTAATTTGCAACAAAACCTTTCCAATTGAACATAATACGCTTTGAAGATTATTTCGGGAGAACATAAAATGATGAGACAAATTATGAGACGGATTTAGAGTATTCTAAGTTGCATTCTTGACTCAAGACCAAAGGGTTTGTGATACAGATAATTCTTACGCAAATCTACTGAACTGTGCGAGGCTAAGGATTCCCTCTAGAGATAGGTTTCAACATTAGATTCTACTTTCTAGATAGGTCAGTCTTAATAGGTACAAGTTTGAGGTTTAGTTGCCGCTCCTCGGAACTTGCGAACTCGTGATAAACTGTCGCATAACCATAATCCCCGGATGCTTTGAGTTATTACCAAATAGGGAAAATTGCCGTTCCCATTGAAAACCTTCTTTCTACAATCAATTACTTCGCTATTACTTCGGAAAACTTTTTATGGCTATTTTAGATTCCAAAGGTCGTTTATTCGGTAAAATCAACCTCCTAGATTTAGGTGCTGCACTGGTCATTTTGCTAGTTATATTTGGCATCTTTGTCTTTCCTGGCACTTCTGGTTCTGTTGCCCAAGTCGGTGCGAAAACAGTACCCGTAGAAGTAGACGTATTAGTTCGGGGTTTGAATATACGTGATCCTGAGCAATTATTTAACAACGGCTTAAAAAAAGGTGGAAAAACTAATGTGATTATCCGCAATCAGCCTTATGGGCAGATTGAGATTAAATCTATTCAACAGCTACCTAGAACAGTCAATGTTTTCCAACCTGATGGCACTGTTAAAGAATTACCAGATCCAAAGACCAACAATTTTAGTACAGATATGCTTTTGACCTTAGAAGGTAAAGCCCAACGCACTGAAAGCGGACTAGTTCTAGGTAGCAGTAAAGTAAAAATTGGTATGCCATTTGAGTTAGAAGGCTTTAACTACAACTTCAATGCAACTGTTATTGATATCAGATTTGACAAATAGCATTCACATTTTGTTTGATATATTTCGCCATCTCTGATAGGAGAGGCAACTGGCATAAACTGGGTGAAATCAAAACTGTGCAGAACAACTATATAAGACGTGTGTGTACATAATAGACAATATCAAAGTCAATTTTTGTAACTTAGACGCAAAGTAGCTTTCTGCACAACTCGTAAGTAAGATCAAGGTTTAATTAAGGGCGTTGCAAAATATAAATATTATTTTGCAACGCCCTTAATTTAGTAAGCATTGGTAATCAAAAGTCCAACTACACAATTATGGTTGAAATTGGATGAGTGAAAAGAGTAGAGGTGCAGAAGGTAGGAAATTAAATGAGGCTTTTACTACTAAATAAGCTAATTAAGCAAAGGCAAATATTTGCGAATTAATCCAATTGTCACTGCTGGTAATTCCAACTGCGGTGTTAACCCCACATCTTCTAATTGTTGAAAAAATCGGATTGCTTGGGGATTAATTTCGGCAAGGCGGCGACCAATTGAGGGCCCTGTAAATTCTGACTTTTGTCCCCAAATAATGGCTGTGGGGGTGGTTAACTGTTGAATGTAAAGGGATAAATCAAAGCATAAATCGCCACGTACAAATGACAGTGCTGCATACTCAGCATTAGGCTGTTGGGCGGATTGTAGATAAGCATCGACAATTTCCTCATATACTCGATTAGATTTAGCAAATTGCCGTTGCTCTAAGAAGCCGCGAATACCTCCACTGGTAGCAATTCCAGCGCTGTAAAGTAAGCGATCAACAACGGGAACGCTAACTAACTGAGCAAAAAAACTACGGGAGTAGTCTTCGCCAAAATCGGAAAGTCCGGCGGGGGTGGTAAGAATTAAAGACTTGAATAAATCAGGATGATCTGCTGCTACCCGAATTGTAAATGCTCCTGTCAAAGAAGAAGCGATCGCTGTTACTGGCCCGGTACAAGTCTGCTCGAAAAACTCCCGAATTGTGATCAAATAATCCTCAATCTTATAACTCCGTGCTGGATGCTCAGACCTACCCCAACCAATCAAATCTGGCACAATCACCCGATATTCAGCCGCAAAAGCTGGATAAACTTTCGACCACTCATAAGCAGAAGATCCACCACCAAAGCCGTGTAGGAACACTAAAGTTTCCCGATCATCTTTGGCAGTCACATCATCCAGCCAAGGTTCTCCAGCAGCAGTATAATATACCATTCTACCTAGTGAGGTATTTATGGAGCGTTGTTCAAATCCTAGTGGTTGAAACATAAGTATTTTTTTGTTGACTGTAGTTATTAGTTGGCACAAGTCAAATAAAAGACCTGGGACGCGGGGATAGGGTGAGAGTATTTGATAATTTTTCCATGTCCCCGTGTTTTACCTTCGCCGCATCTTCTTTAGTCACTCTGGATGCTTACGTGTTTAGTTCAAGCTCCCCGCTCATTGTTATTATCAACTAACCAATCACTTTAAGGCTTCTCACCACCGTCAGATTAAGTAGATATAAAATTACTGGATTACTTGTAAAGATTTGGTGATTTTTTTTCATAATAAAAAGTAACTTTACGTTGAAATTACTGCTTTATAAGGCTTTTTAATGGTAGCGAGTATCACTACCAGAGTAAATCCAGCACAAGTTTTTATGGTAGTGTATCAAAAAACCAATAAATAATTTTCTGCGTAAAAAATAGTTAAAACGCTTATTTTAGTAAGCTATTAATCATACTTTTATACGTAGAATTTAGATTTGACGTATAAATAAATCATATTATTATCTAAGTATATAGTAAGGCGGGATGTCATGGTAAAGCAGGCTACTCTTCAATCAAATAAAATACCAACGATTGAAGATGCTAAATTTGCGCTTGACAAGTTTAATATACAAAACGAAATTAAAGCTTCAGCTGGGCGGGGTCGGATCGAGCCAGTAGTTGACGTTGCCCAAGTAACTGCACCTACTTGTATTTGTTTAGACTTAGAAGACTTGAAGTGTTTTGAAGCAGTTGAGCGTCAGTATGAACGCTGGGGAGTGATTTTTCACAATTCTCTAGCAATACAGCCATCAAATCCAGCATTTCCAACCTATTCAGGGCTAACAGTGTTAATGGGAGCGCCCAAAAGCGGATTTTTAGAAGCTACTTTCTTGCGTCCGGTTAACTCAGTTAGCGCCTTTGTCACTAGTTCGCAACGGCTAGTGCTTTCCGCCTACGATCGCAATCGACAACTGCTTGCTCAAACTGCACTACCAGGCTCTAATCTTGCCAATTCCGACTCAGCAATTTCCCCCAATACCTTATTATCTATAAGTGTGAATAACATCTACAGCGTTACCTTCTGTGCTTTTAATGGTCAATTCACCCTTGATCAGTTTCGTTTTTGTCTTTAATTAGCACTTACGTACAAAATGCCCTTGCTCTGAGGGATTTAAAAATGGTATCTTTATTTGCGCCGTGCTGTAATAGTCTACTATCCGACCATAAAACCGGGCATCTTGTAGTTTGGGCCTTCATCCTTTCTTCATCCATAGTAAAACTTATACAATAGGTAATTTCGTAATCAAGTAGGTAAACACTGTGGCACAGGCTTCGTCTTCTTGGCAGCAATTGATCAACCAGATCCCCAACTGGAACTGGCCGCTTCCAAAACTCAAGACAAAGGGAGCCATAAAGCAGCAAACATTTAAGCGCTTCTCTGGCCCTGGGGGCTTTCTTGGGTTCCTGACAATTATCATTGCCATGTTGTTGTGGAACTGGAAACTGCTATTGGCTCTCTTAGTCGGCATTGGAGTAATGGTATTGGTTTACTCAATGCAGGAGTGGGACTGGCAATTGCGCTGGTCAAAAATACGCAATTTTTTAAATAGTTCAAATCGTCGGTTAGCCTTAGCAGTCGTCAGTGGTGGTATTGGTACTGTCAGCACTTACATGGCAGCAGCAATTTGGGTTGACTCTCACAGTCCGTGGATTGCCGCTGGTGCGATCGCGCAAGGCGTGGGTACTCTGTTAACTTTAATTTTATTGGTTTGGCAAATTGTCAACTTTTATGAAAATCGAGAAGAAGACCACCTCGATCAGTTGTTGGTCAATTTAACAGAAAAAGATCCATTGAAGCGGTTGATTGCCCTACGTCAACTAACTAAAGTCATCACCCATCAACGAGTTGATTCTTCAGTGCAGCAAGATGTTGTCCAATGCTTGCAACTCCTACTCAGTCGAGAAGAAGAAGCTGTAGTTCGAGAGGCAGCTTTTAAGAGCTTACAAACTTGCGATCGCCTACAAGTGCTACCCCCCAAAACAGCAAAAACTTTCACACCCATCTCAGCAAAAGTCAAACATCACGTTTATTAGTCATTTGTCATTAGTCATTTGTCATTTGTCATTTGTCATTGTTTGAATGATGAGAGTCCTAATTAATTTTCAATGCCCCATACCCAATCCCCAATCCCCAATCCCCAATACTTATTTTCGAGATAGCTGTCCATTGCGAACTTGGACTACCGGATGATTGCACCGCCGCACCAATTGTTCATCATGTGTGGTAACAATTACTGTAGCCCCAAAGGAATTTAACTTCTGGAGAATCTGGATCACTTGCCAGGAATTATCTGGATCAAGATTTCCAGTAGGCTCATCTGCCAACAACAAGGGTGGCGTACCAACGATCGCACGGGCAATACTCACCCGTTGTTGCTCTCCCCCAGAGAGTTGATCTGGAAAGCAGTCAGCTTTACTCAGCAAACCTACCAGCTTTAAAGTTGGTTCTAAACGTCGTTGAATTTCTTTACGGGTATACCCTTGAGCTTGCAGCACAAAAGTCACATTTTCCGCTACGGTTCTTTGGGTAATCAGTTTGTAGTCTTGAAACACAATGCCAATCCGTCGCCGCAATAATGACAAGCGATCGCCCCGTAAATCCGCTACATTACATTCATCAACAATTACTTCTCCTTGTGTAGCTAACTCTTGACCATACAGTAGTTTCAAGAGGGTTGATTTACCAGAACCACTTGGCCCCGTGATAAAGAGAAATTCTCCCTTTTTTACCTCAAGGTTCGCATTTAACAAGGCGTGAGTGCCGTTAGTATAGGTCTTGGTTACAGATTGCAATTGCACCTTTGCGATCGTATTGCGATCGTGCTGTTGACTTTCACAGTCTTCTTTATGAACGGATTTTTTTGTCTTAACTTGAGTTGTTAATACTGGCATTGTTAAATTTTCCTCATACCCACACCCAAACAGTTTGCCTACTGAGATGTGACATTCCCCTCAAAAATAAGGATTCCCAGGTTTAGCCTGGGAATTTAAAATTCAACAAAGAAAATTTAAAATTTTTTGAAGACTTTAATACAAACTAAGTAATAGCACCCAGAAGTCAGAATTCAGAATTCAGAAGTCAGAAGTCAGAATTCAGAACTCAGAATTCAGAACTCAGAAGTCAGAACTCAGAAGTCAGAACTCAGAACTCTTAACTCTTAACTAATTGCACCCTTTGCTGTAAAACGATAAATAAACGCTTTCACAGCAAACTCTGGCAACGCCAACATCCGCCGCCAACGCCAAGGTTCTTGATAAAGCCGATACAACCATTCCAAATTATTATTTCCTAACCAGGCGGGAGCGCGAGTTTTAGTTCCCGACCAAATATCAAAACTGCCACCAACGCCAATCCAAATTGCTTGGGGACACAAATGGCGGTTTTCGGCAATCCATAACTCTTGACGTGGCACTCCCAAACCGACAAAAATCACTTGTGGCTGCAATTGAGCAAGAGTTTCTCGCAATTGTGCTTCCTCTTCTGGAGAATGGTAGCCTGAATGAGTGCCTACTATATTTAGGTCTGGAATTTGCTTCTGCCAAAAATCTGCCGCATTTGCAGCCACTCCCGGCGCTGCTCCATAGAAAAATACCTTTGCTCTTATCTGCTGTTGTCCAAGTTCTTGCAAAAGCTTTTCTGCTAACTCAATCCCCGGAAAACGCTGCACTTTTTGCCATAACAGCCACCGCAAATACAGAACAACCCCCGCTCCATCCGGAATCACGAGTTCAGCATTTTTAATGACCTGAGCTAATAATTGATTTCGCTCTGCCTGCATAGTCATTTCTGCATTGAGCGTTACTACATGAGTTCCCTTGCCTGCGTGCAGGCATTCTAACAACCAGTCTGGATAGTTAGCCATTACATGAACTGGTATTCCCAACACTGAAAATGCTTGATTGCTGTTAGACATAGCCTATTCTTGAGTAGCCCTCACACCAGATTTTGCTTGAATGTTAAGTTTATCAAATTTTTTTATATTAGAACTTGGGCAGGAGAGATACCCCCTTGAACAATAGAAAGCATAATTAAACTAACTAGTCTTGGGCGCTTGTACTTGGACTGATTCAGTCCAAATTTATTGTTAAAGTGTAATATTCACTCAGTATAAAACGCTCAACTCACAACTCTGGTTCCGGGAACAGAAGCCTCCACTATACTACTTGCAGTTAGTGTGGGAGTATGTCACGAAACTCGACTTTATGGTTAAGGTAGTGTAACGGGCTGAAGTTGGCTATGAGTAAAATTCGTATCGCTCTGATTGAAGATCATGACCTAACTCGTGTAGGTATTCGGACAGCATTACTACAAAAAGATGACATTGAAGTTGTAGGTGAAGCTGCCAATGCTGTTGAGGGGCTAAAGATGTTAAAAATGGTACGACCAGATATTGCCATTGTAGATATTGGTTTACCAGATAAGGATGGCATTGAGTTAACACGGGAGGTAAAATCTACTACTAATGGACAGCAGCTACTAACAAAGGTGTTAATTTTGACGCTACGGGACAATAAAGAAGCGGTGTTGGCAGCTTTTGCCGCTGGTGCAGACTCTTACTGTATGAAAGATATCAAATTTGATAATTTGCTGGAAGCAGTGCGAGTAACTTACAATGGCAACGCCTGGATCGATCCCGCGATCGCTCGGATTGTATTACAACAAGCGCAACAAAATCCCCAAAAGTTGGAATCGGCTTTTGTCGATACTAAGACTATTGCCTCTAACCCTGATTATGTTGAGAATCTGGAAGGAATTCAACCTTACACCCTGACAGAAAGGGAATTGGAAGTGTTACAGTTGATTGTCGAAGGTTGTAGTAATGCAGTAATAGCAGAAAGACTTTATATCACTGTTGGAACTGTTAAAACTCACGTTCGCAATATTTTGAATAAACTATGTGCTGATGACCGTACCCAAGCAGCAGTCCGCGCCTTGCGTTCTGGGTTAGTTGGATAAAATTCATTTTGGTATGGACAATTGAGGATGATCAAGGGAAATCAAAACTTTGAGAAAGTTATATTTTCAAAGTTAATGACTTCTCCGATTTTCTGCTATTTATCAGGTGAGATAAACATCATACTATCTCGCCATTCAAATATGTGAAAAATAAAGTCAAATATGGCTGAGAACGGGGTGGACAAACTTAAGCTCATGGTGGTAGATGATGAGCCAGATAACTTAGATTTACTCTACCGCACTTTTAGGCGAGATTTCCAAGTATATAAAGCCAATCATGCCTTTGGTGCTATGGAAATCTTGGATCAATTTGGCGAAATGGCGGTGATTATTTCTGACCAAAGAATGCCAGAAATGAATGGCACTGAATTTTTTAGTCGCACCGTAGAACGTTTTCCAGACACGATTCGGATTTTGTTAACTGGTTTTACTGATGTCGAAGATTTGGTGGATGCAATTAACTCCGGTCAGGTATTTAAATACATTACCAAACCCTGGAATCCGGATCGGCTGAGAGCGTTAGTTGAGCAAGCCACTGATACATATCGCCTAGTTAAGAAGCGCACCCAAGAGTTGCGTCGGGCCCTACGACGAGAATCTTTGTTTAATGCGGTAACAACGGCAATTCGGGAGTCTTTAGACTACGACAGTATGCTGCAAAAAATTGTGGCAACTATTGGACAAACGTTTGAAGCTACCAGTTGCTTGCTAAGACCAGTAGAGGGCGATCGCCTGATACAAGACCAGTTTTTGTACCGCGATCCTCAATCTCCTGTATCAGATTGCTTCTTCGATCCCAGTATTTTAATCGAAAAAGTGCTGGAAACCCGTCATTATCAACTTGCTCAAGATATATATGACGGTATTCCTTGTCACCATCTGGTTGTGCCACTTAGCTATCAGCAGCATCTATTGGCTGTGCTGGCCCTCCACCAATGGGGAAGCGATCGCCCTTGGCAAGACGAAGATATCCAACTGATTGCAGGTGTTGCCGAACAAGCAGCCTTAGCTCTCTCTCAAGCAAAACTCTACCAGCGCCTCCAAGAAAAGCAACAGCAGATTCACAATGAGTTGGAGGTGGCTCGTCAAATTCAATACAACTTGCTACGCCAAAGTTTACCTGACATCAAAGGTGTGAAGGTACAAGCTTGCTGCTATCCGGCGCGGGAAGTAGGAGGCGATTTCTTTGAAGTGTTTGTTCATCCCAAAGGCGATTTGTGGTTAGCAGTGGGTGATGTTTCTGGCAAGGGCGTTCCAGCTGCTTTATTCATGGCTAGTATTATTTCAGTGTTGCGCCGAGAATTATCTCAAGAAACGCCAGCCGAGCCAAATGTGGTCATGCAAAACCTCAACCACGCTCTGAGTGAAGATTTAATTAGCAACAATTATTTCATCACCCTTGTGTTAGCCTGTTATACCCCTAGCACTAAGGAACTCGTCTACACTAATGCCGGTCATATCTATCCACTATTATGGTCACGCCAAGACGTTTTAGCTAACAATCCTAATTACCTCAAAGTCCGCAGCGTTCCTTTGGGAATCTTGCCCAAGTGGCAGGCACAATCTGGTCGTTTGGTTCTCGATGCTGGAGATACATTGTTACTAGCCAGTGATGGAATTACAGAGGCAATGATCTCAAATGATTCTGATTTAACAGTAAAAAACGGGTCTGGTGTTGAGGTCATTAACCGTTCCATGCTGAATCAAGATGGTCTTTGGCAACTTTTACAACAAGAGCAACAACCACTTTCTCTTAACCATTTACTAGCTCGCATCCAGGCAGATAATCACATTCAAGAAGACGATCAAACTATACTTTCGCTGGAGATTTTGTAAGTCATGAAAAGTGAGCTTCATGTACCAAGTGACTTGAATTTTCTGAATATTGTCGAAAACTGGTTGCTGGGATGTTTGAAAATTCAGCTAGGAGAATCTGTGGATTGGTCGCGGCAATCAAGTCGTTTGAGACTGGCTTTAGTAGAAGCCTACTCAAATGCAGTCCGTCATGCCCACAAAGACAAACCAAATTTACCGATTTTACTGCGTTTGGAAGTGAAAGACCGGGATCTTGCCTTAGAAGTTTGGGACTATGGCGAAGGCTTTGATATGTCTAACTACTATGCTCCAAACCCATTGGAAAAACAAGAAGGTGGTTATGGTTGGCTGATTATGAATCGTCTCATGGATAAAGTAGATTACCAGTTGCAAGTTGATGGCGCTAACTGTCTGAAATTACAAGCAACTTTACCCGAATTAGTCCAGTAAACAAACGCTATAAGCCTTTATAGTTATTTGCTATTTTTCACGACGTAAAGAAAGTAACTCTTGGGGAGAAGCTAAAAGTTTGATTCTAGTATAAAAAATTTGCTGTTGTTGGTTGAGGATAAATAACCACAAAACATTCACACTACACCATGAAGTTTTGGCTTTGCCTGTTATCTGGATTTGGATGTCACCGTTTTCTAAAGTCTCGGCTATTCCTGTGTTGGGGTAAGCTTTGATATTTTGGCCTTCTTCTTTTAAGTAGGCTGCGATCGCATCTTTCCCCACAATATCAGATTCAAATGGTGGACGCATCACACCATCTACTGCAAATAAGGCAGCAGTTGCCTCAAATTCTCCTGCATTTAAGGTTTCAAAATAACTCAGTATGCTTGTTTCTGTAATTCCATCTATCTGGAATTCTTCTTTCAACTGGGTTAGAGATATCAATTCACGAGAGGTCATAGGAATTACCTGTATTATGCTATCTGAATATTAATTTCAGTACAAAAATAGGTAAAAAGAAAGCCGCTGTTGAGATAGATTGCTACATCTTGGTAAATCTTCCTCACGATGGAAGTTTTAAGCTGCCTAGCAGCTTAAAACTGGCATGTATAAGAGGATTAATAAATCTTAATTAAAGTTACAAACTACGTAATGTAAGATTATAACGCCTTTAGTTAGGCAAAATCCAAATAAAAAAATGAATCATTATTCCATAACAAGCAGCAGTGTAGTCAAAGACAAAGCCAGCGAGTTGGGCTTTCACAAAGTTGGAATTGCTGCCGCAGATGGGGTAAATGCCACAGAAGCGCAGAGGTTGCAAGCATGGATTGAACTGGGTTATCACGCCGATATGGGATGGATGGCTAACCCGAAACGTCAGGATATCCATTTAGTGATGCCAGAAGTGCGATCGATAGTATGTGTGGCGCTGAATTATTACACACCACATCAACGTCCCGATGGCGAGGAATACGCCAAAATTTCCCGTTATGGCTGGGGAAGGGATTATCACAAGGTGATGCATAAAAAACTCAAGCAGCTAGCTACATGGTTAGAATCACTTGATACAGGTGTGATAGCTCGTTATTATGCAGACACCGGCCCGGTGCAAGATAAAATATTGGCTCAACTGGCTGGAATTGGTTGGATTGCCAAGAATGGTAATGTGATTACACGGGAATATGGCTCTTGGGTATTTTTGGGAGAAGTTTTGACCAATTTAGAATTAGAGAGCGATCGCCCGCATACAGAACACTGCGGTAGCTGTACTCGTTGTCTTCAGGCTTGTCCCACAGGTGCAATTACTCAGCCTTTTGTCGTGGATGCTAATCGCTGCATTGCTTATCATACCATTGAAAATCGGGCAGAGGAATTACCAAAGACAGTTACACCTCATTTGCAAGGCTGGGTTGCTGGTTGTGATATTTGCCAAGATGTTTGTCCTTGGAATCAACGTTTTGCCAACACAACTGATATTGCAGAGTTTCAGCCAAATCCAGTGAATATTGCTCCCCACCTGCTAGAATTAGCCCAAATCTCAGATCAGGATTGGGATCAACGATTTCGAGCATCTGCCCTGCGGCGGATTAAGCCAGAAATGTTACGACGCAACGCCCTAGCTAATCTTGACGCATCCAGGCAAAGAATGACCCCGAAAGTAATTATTTTTGATTTTGATGGCACAATTGCTGATACAGTAGATGCCCTTGTAAGCATTGCTAATCGTCTAGCTGTAGACTTTGGTTATAGACAAATAAGCCCAGAGCAATTATCCCTCCTCAAGAACTTAACATCTAGGGAGATAATTAAGTATTCAGGAGTTTCTCTATTTAAAATCCCTTTTCTAGTTAAAAAAGTTAAAGGAGAGTTAAAAAACAAAATCCCAGAATTAAAGCCAATTCCGGGAATTAAAGAAGCATTAATAGAACTCCAAAATCATGGATATAAACTGGGAATTATTACTTCTAATTCTAAAGAAAATGTTACACAATTTCTGACAATTAATGATTTAAATCACCTATTTGATTTTATATATTCAGGAATTACAATTTTTGGTAAAACAACGATTATTAATAATGTATTGAGGCAAAAGCAACTCAAACCTCAAGAAGTGATTTATGTCGGAGACGAAACCAGAGATATAGAAGCATCAAAGAAAGCAAATATTCAAGTGATTGCAGTGACTTGGGGCTTTAACTCACCGGAAGTACTCGCCAAGCAAAATCCAGATTATTTAATTCAGCTACCTAGTGAACTACTAGAAGTGATGAATAGTCGTTAATTAGTGAAAATCTTAACTATTGATAAATGGCTAAAAAAGTCGAGTGGACAATGTCTACCAATGACGAAAACTTCAATTTTAATATTTGTGACATTGCCCATCTTACAAAATAGCAAGATATCAGGAAAACTTAATTTTTCCGTTCACCCTTTTCTAAAGCTTGTTTTACTAAATCATCACTGACATTAGTTACACCCTCAGTTTTAGAATTACCAACTTCTTTTGCTAACTCTGCATAATCTTTAGGATTACCAGTTGACTGCGCTTCAGTTTTTGTCTCTTGTGGCTTAGAGGTTTTATATTTAGGTGCTGTGGCTGCTTCGGCTGCTGCTCCACCTTTACCTGTGCGATCAACTTCACTGACGCTGAATTGTTGTGCAGCTGCATAATCCGCATCAAAATCTACCGTTGGTGCTTTTTCTTCACCACTAGCTATGCTTTCAGCAGCTAATTCTGAATCATGGGTGGGAGATTCATTTAAATTGGGCTTTATCTCATCAGGCATAATTAAAACCTTAAGCTAAATGTTTAATTGCTTACTTGGGTAATCATAGCAAAGCAATTCGCGGCTTTGTTGCTTCCTTGAGAGAGATTTTTACCTCTATTAAAAGGTAGATTAAAGTAGCAATTTCCAATTAATTTAACTCTTTCTATTGGTACTAGAATCTGCTTCTCAAACTCTGGTAACACTTAGTTTGGTCTGTTAAATAATGTTGGAGACAAATAATAATGACTGCCAGTTACGACAAAACTATTTCTCAAGCTCAGAGCAATGAAACTCAAAACTTGGTAGACGCGTTTAACGCCTTAGATACCGATGCAAAATTAGCTTGGTTCTATTTTGTTTATGAAAAAATGGGTGATTCCATCACGCCAGCTGCTCCCGCTGCGGCCGAACCAGAGTTAGCGCCACTCCTGCTAGGAGATTATTTTGAATTATCCGATGAGCAGCAACTAGATATTATGCGGGATATTGTTAACCGCAAAGACACAGAATATTCTCGTGCTTATGGAGCGATAAAAGAAAACAACCAGCTGTTAGTTTGGTATACTTGGGCGGTAGCTATGGGGGATACGGTGGTGGACTTACCAGCTAGCTATCAGGCAAGTAAGGCAATAAATGATCTGGTTTCCCAAATTGAAGGACTAGATTTTGAGGAGCAAATGTCGGTGTTTCGGACAATAGCTGGTGAATTGGGTTACACCGATGTCAAGCCGATCGCAACGCAAGCAGAAACGGGGAAAACCCCAAGTTTGTAATCAGCCTTGGCGACTAGAAGTCGCGGCTACACAAACATAGACGCTTTGCGGCTTCCCGCAGGGTAGTCCGCCTACGCGGACTTGAAGAACCTACGAGACAGCCAACTGACTCAAGTCGGCTGGGGTGAGGTTGGAGTGTACAACTTCACCATCACGGAACCAAACGATGCGCTGGGTTTGACGAGCAACTTCTGGTTCATGAGTTACCATGACAACGGTGATCCCACTGCTATTGAGTTCGCCAAAAATATCTAAGACTTCTTGGGTTGTGCGCGAATCAAGTGCGCCTGTGGGTTCATCGGCTAGGAGTACTACAGGACGATTGACAATGGCTCGTGCGATCGCTACTCTTTGTTGTTGTCCACCAGATAGTTGAGTTGGTTTGTTGTTGAGGCGATTTGCTAAACCGACTCGCGTCAGTGCAACTGTAGCGCGATCGCTTCTTTCTTTTGGACTCACGCTAGCATATACCATTGGCAGCATCACATTTTCTAATGCTGTGAGTTGGGGTAATAGATGGAATTGTTGGAAGACAAACCCCAGTTTTTTATTGCGGATGTGTGCCAAGGATTTATCATCCATTTGCGCCACATCAATATTATCTAAGTAATAATGTCCGCCGGTGGGTCTGTCTAGACAACCGATAATATTCATGGCTGTGGATTTCCCAGAACCAGAAGGCCCCATAATTGAACAATATTCGCCCTCGTGGATAGTCAAATTCACATCGTTGAGTGCTTTGACTTCAGTTTCGCCACTGCCATATATTTTAAAGATGTTCTCCAAACGGATAATTGTTGGTTTAGGGACAGGATTGGGAACTGGAGAATCGGTAATTGAAATAGTGTTTGCCATAAGGATTTAGTTATTAGTTGCTAAAGACGCGATTATAGCGCTTCTCGTTTTGAATACCAGTCTTTACAACTTAACAATAAAACTCTCTCGAATATGAAAGTCAGCCTCCGCGCCTCGATGAGTTAACGCCCAGTAAGTCACCTCACCATCTTTATGTTTGATGACAGTCGTAATACCAACTTCAATAGCTTGCTCCACAGAGATGATTTTATCCAAATCGACATTTAAAGTCAGTACTAAACTATCAGCTTGATTGTCAACATTAAACGGTAGATTTTCAAAAGCTGTTTCCTCTTGCATCCGTTGACGGTAGCCATCAAAGCGATAGACATTCCAGTGTCCGGCGGGGGAAAGGTTAAATTCCCAATATCGTTGAGCATCTTTGATGCCAAGAAAGAACTCAAAGCAGGTTTCTTTCCACAATTCATGCTTGCGTGATGGCGTGTTTGCTGGTGGGGCAATATCTTCTCGGCGATCCGCTACAGGCTTTACCAACTCAATTTCTTTTAAATTGCCTTCAAGAGTGTAGCAGATGGTAAGTTGATTAGAATTTCGAGCGATATTGCCTGCAATTTTTAAATTAGGAAAGGACTCGGTAGAGGGGAAGGGTTGCAGGGAAAATGTCTGTTCGTTCATTTCATATCTTTGATAATGTTACGAATCTGCGTTTCTTGAGATTCAATACTTTCGGTAAGCTTAAACTGGATGATCGCTCTTGCCAAGTTATGTTCTGGATGTTTGACTTTGAAGTAAACATTTCCTGCTAAATAATCAGCAAAGAATCTCAATCCTAGTTCAAAGGCAATGAGACGGATGGCATCGTATATATAGGCATAATCATTCTCAGTAAGAAATGCCTTGGCCACAGAGAGATAACCCTGTAGAATTTCCTGACACAGGTCAGTATCGAAACAAACACTTTCCCAATTCTCAGTTTCTTCTCCAGCCGGATTGCAGCCCGATCGCAAACAATCGCCAATATCGTAATGTACCAGACCGGGTTTAACAGTGTCTAGGTCTATGACGCTGACGGCTTGCTGGGTGGCAGTGTCAAACATCACGTTATTGATTTTTGGATCGCCGTGCATCAGACGCAGAGGTAGTTTGCCTTCAGCTTTGGCATTTTCTAGGATATGTGCAAAGGTTTGGCGATCGCTAACAAACTGCAAGCAATAATTAACTTCAGCAGATTGACGCGCATTAGTTTTCGCCAAAACTTCCTCGTAATGCTGGAGATAAAGCGGTGTAATATGGAATCCTTCAAGGGTATCAGCAAGTTTTTCTGGTGGTAAATCGCTGATTAAATTGTGGAACATCCCCAAGGCATAACCGATTTCTTTGGCGTGGGAGCGATCGCTCATAGTATCAAAGGACTGGGAACCTTCAATAAAGCTAATCGCCCGCCAAAATGAGCCATCTCCATCCTTCCAGTAGTCTTGAGCGTTTTTGGTCAATAGTACGCGTGGCACTTCCCAGCGACGATTCAGAGGTGTATGCTGCAACCGTTTGCGAACATGCTCAGTGAAGGTACGCATATTCTGCATAATCAGTTGTGGCTGACGAAACACCTGTGTGTTGATGCGTTGCAGGACAAAATGCTGTTCTTCTGAAGAATTTAGAGTTACCAGAAATGTGTCATTTATATTACCACTTCCAAATGCTTTAACGCCTGTAACATTACTTAGTTGGGCGAATTGGTCTGCGATCGCTACTAGATTTCGGGTATTCTGTGTATTGATTTCTTCAATCATGTGTTTAACCTGTACTACTCCTCACCTACATTGCACGCAAGCAATAGGGGATATCGTAGCGCAAGTGTCAAGATAATTCGTAATTCGTAATTGTAATTGAAAAGGGTTTGTACTTGGGGAACTCCAAGAAATAAATTATCCAATATTGTGGGGTGGGCAAAATGAGCGCCATATAAACTGGGATCTCGTGTCGCCCACCCCACAGGAAGGAGTTAATTGGATATTTTTTTATTTGGAAGTCCCTTGGTACTTGTACAAGCAGTCTTGCTTCATGCGGGTTGAAAATATCCAGATTAAACATAATTATGAATTATCAATTACAGTGTCTATGAATTTCTCATTAGTAGTTCACCTGAACAATTAACGATGGAAGCACCTGCAATTGTCAGTAGCTAGAAATATTACCTAACTGATTGTGATAAATGTAGTTTTTTGAACACATTTATAAATTTTTACCAGAAATTACGGTATGAATGGTATTTAGAGAAACTAGGATTTCTATCAAATTCGCTTAAATTTCATCATAATGCTACAAAAACGTCTACACAACCCACTGGTTGGTCTTTTCGCAGTGGGATTAGTTCTGCAACCGATTGCTACCCATTCCCAGACTGTGACATATGCTTTCAAGAATACACATTTATTCAAGCTGTCCTTAGTAATAAGTCAAGTTAGACCCGGTGGGAGTTGTGAAGCAAATGAAAACTTAAGTTTATTCGCTGATACTTTTATTAGTGCGTGCCGCAAAGCATCAATTAGACGGGAATTTCCCAGCGAGTATTTAAACTCTTATTTAGAAGATATCAAAAACAACAGAACAGCCGCAGGTAAAAGGGCTTGGAAGTTATTGAATGATGGTAGATTCAAGAAGTAGTCTCGGAGAATATTGGATGAAACCCGAAAGTCCAGATAAAACAGAATCCTTTTACATTGCGGTGGTTCTTTATGAATCATCTTCCAATGCACCGGATTATCAACCGTTGTACCAGGAATGCTTTGTGCTGCTCAAAGCTAGTTCTTTAGAGAAAGCTCAAGAAAAGGCCAGAATTTATGCGAAAAAAGAAGAAGTCAGCTATAAAAATGAGGATGGAGAAACTATTACCTGGTCTTTGAAACAGGTGGTAGATGTTAATTCAGTATTGTATGATGACTTTGACTCAACTAGTGATGGTGTTGACTTATACGCTAGACATTTTCGTAATTATGAGGCTTACCACTCATTTGAACCATTCTTGTCTGAAGAGGAATTCTAATCTCCATCCAGTAGGAAGCTAGATGACCGAAACAATAGATGTCAATTATGAATTTTTAAAAGTACTATATGCTAGGACGGGGCGCGACGCCAAATAGCCCATCAGAGATATTCATCTCGTCGGCCCCCCTGCTAATTCAATAGTTAGGAAATCTCATCATTATCAACCCACTCGTCATAAGATGAATCATAACCAACGTAGTGAAGATAATATTGCTGACCTTGGATTTTCTCAATCGTGGCGGAATACCAAGCCTCTTGCTCATCATCCCAACATTTGACCTTTTGACCTACTGCATATCCATTCTCATCAGCGGAGCGAAGATCGCGAGTCCGAATGTCATCTTCGCCTACCCACTCGTCATAAGATGAACCGTAACCAAGGTAATGAATAAAGAATTGGTCATCTTGGATTTTTTCAATTGTTCCTTGATACCAATCTTCGTCCTCACTATCCCAGACTTCTACTGTTTTGCTTACTTCATACTGATTCTTATCTGACTTAACAGCAGATGAGACATCTCGGATCGGCTTTTGCTCCTCTTGTTTAATTTCTTCTTTTACTAAAGTGTATGCTTGCAAAATTAAACTGCGAGCAACAGTTTGAATTCCCGTATGCTCATAGTAATTGGTAGTTTGATCTAGGAATGCTGCAACAAAATCTAAATTATCATCAGCAATCTGAATAAAATTACCCAAATTGCTAGAAATTGATTGCGGAGTTACGCCTGTCTTAGATACTAAGTTATTCATCCAGCCTTGCACAGAGTTGAAACCCTGACTGATAAAACCAACTTTATCAGAGGGGTTACTACCTGGGAGAAAGTTATTAACGGCTAAGAAAACCGGATTTTGAGTTATTGCGTTCGTATCAGTACCGCTAATAACTCCCTGAATTTTGCTGAGAAAATCGGGGCCTAATGGGAGAATTCCATCTAGACAAACTAGAGCTACCATCCGCATTAGGGATGCATTTTGATAGTTGTTAGCGAGAGAATTAGCAAACTCTTGGGGATTAGGTTGAGGAATGCCATTTATTTTACAAAAGGCAATGATTTCGACAGCTATTTTTAGTACCAAGTCAATGGATTGAGTGACATCAGCCTTGGGAGTAATATTCCCTAAAAAAGACAGAAAGCCGATTTTCTCACTAACTTTATTCGCTAAAGCCGCCGCTGCCATAGCTGTGTCTGCTTTATCAATTGTTTGATAAAGTTTGATTGCGAACTGATAGCCTTGTTGAGGATCTTGGTATAAGGTTACGGCGCGATCGCGGATTTTCTGAATTACCTTAGCATCGGTTTCTCCAGTAATGGTGCGAATATTATTGTCAAACCCCGTCAAATTGCTCCACTCACCTGGTGCTACATAATCAAGAGCTTTTAAAACTTTGACAGTGATATTGTCAGTCGGTAACTCGTCAACCAACTGAATAATTGATTTATCCATCAGCCGATCCTCAAAACTCCAAATATCGTTGCAACACGATTCAGAACAGCCCACACCCGACAGAAAGCTTGCGCTGGGCGAATTGCTGAACCGTATTTATAGAGTTCCCGAACCTGACTAAAAAATAACGATGTTACCAACAGGTTTTACAACTAAGAGATATTACATAGGCGATCGCTTAACTCTAAAAACTCATTGATGATTATAAAGTAGTGGACTGACACGACTAGAATGATGGATTATGCGTAGGTTGGGTGGAGCAACGCAAAACCCAATATAGCTCAGGGTATTTGCTTTCCCCGGATTTCTCACTCATAGTGTGGGGGGTGCAAAAACGCCGATTATTCAGACGCGACTCGAAAATACTCGCTCTAAGCGAAGCATCCCGAAGGGTATACGCTACGCTATCTGCCAGTCATACAGAAAACATTGCTGTTAGCGGATAGCTAATACCAATTTAATGTGAAGTTGCACATATCTTGATCCCCCTAAATCCCCCTTAAAAAGGGGGACTTTGAATTCCCCCCTTTTTAAGGGGGGCTAGGGGGGATCGAATTCTATGCAGCTTCATAAAGAATTGGTATAATGCCAGGGCATACTTTGTATCTTTAGCTGTTTACTGTCCCATAGATTGGGGTGTTATTCCTGCTAGAGCAACAGTTTGAGCCGAAGAAACAATGAAATCTACATCATTAATAGCTCGAACTATTTGGACTCCTTCTACTTCCTTTATTTGTAAGTTTTTCGGATTATCGGCTATGTCTCTTTGGGTGACAAATTCCTTGGTATTTTCCTTGAGTTTAATTAAGCCATTGCTTGCCAGTAATCTTAATCCTCAGTCATTATTAATCACGTCATTGGCAATTGTAACGGTGGCATTTTGGGGAACCTCATTCACAGATTTGAGGTTTTTTGAGAAAAGACCAAGTGTGCTTAATGAAACTAGATTTAATGGAACTAAATTGATTTTGTGTTCTTTGACAGCATTATTCATGAAAGGTCGATGTTTAAAAAAATTGGCATCGATTAGTTTGTCTTTTAAAGCTGTATTTGGTTGTATCCAGTCATTAAAGGTAACAACTTTTACTTCTAATCCTTCCTGAGGTGCTAGTTTAGTATTTACAAACTTCAAAATATCTTCAGATATGATTCCCGTCACCCCGACTTGAATAACTTCTTTTTGTGCAGTTGCTTGGGCTGTATTTGAAGTTACTTGAGCTTGTTTTTGGCTACAGCTAGCAAAGAATATGGAGGTGGTAAATGAGCCTAAAGCTGTAAGGAAAAATCGGCGGTTAATTTTTCGATGTTGTATGTTCATAAGCAATATTCTTGGTTAAATTTAAACGAAGCACTCGACATGCGGAGGACGCAGAGAGAAAATAGAAGATTCAAGAGTTGAGGAATTCTGGCTCAAGACTCTCCATGTAAAAAGTCTCATCAGTAGCCAACCATAAACTTTGCAGCAATTCTTGCCCTTACATCAATGAACCTCCACTTCCAACTCTGATTTGGGTAAATATTTCAAGGTTTGGGTGACTTTTAATCCTTCTAGTTCGATAATTTATTTATATACTACGGCAAATCTATAGATTAATAGTAGTTTGACTATAAGATTTGCATAGATTTTTGAAAATGGTCAAGATTTACGGACAAGCAACAGAAAATCAAACTATCCACACCATGCCTGTCCCTTCCAGGTATGTGCATCGCTGGTGAAGCGTGAACATCCAGCGATTGACTCGCGATCGATAGCAATTTTTTGCGTAAGTCCTACTTATGTAATATTCGTCAAAAAATTTCCCAAGAATGTATTAAAAAATACAGTACT
>NZ_JAWJTF010000317.1:0-2294 GCF_048836525.1 Nostoc sp. CALU 546 | reverse complement strand
CTCTTCTCTGAAGTATGTTTTCTTAAGAATTTGACCACGTTCACCTAACTCATTGAGGAGGCTACTAATTCGCGGTATTTCTAAAGGAGAAGGTGTTACATGTCCATTTTCCCAACGGTTAATTGTTGGGAAAGTCACACCAAACTCGGCAGCAAATTTTTCTTGAGACAGATTGAACTCTTGTCGCAGGGCACGAACTAGTTTGCCAATATTAGGTTGCTTCGCTGCAAGTAGGCTTCTACTTTGAGACATATAGATCAAAATTTATAAAGCACTATACATTTTCAATTTCTACGACAGAGTGTTCTTTTACGTCTATTGCTCCTGAGATAGAAATTTCCATCTCAAGTCAGAGCATCATAATAATCATAAATTTAATTTATCATTTTGAGAAAAAAGACTATTTGATTTTATTTTCAAAGTCGTCTTATCCTGAAATCAGTAAAGGTTTGAACTTTGAGCAAATACAAACTTGGCTGGCGATTAATACAACTAAAGGCTAAGTAATTGACTCCCCAAATCTCTAGTACGATCAAACTTAGGTAAAAAAGAGGTGCAACATGAATTCTGCCAAATTTCCCAAAGAAGTTTTAGTGTATCTACCTTTCAACTTAAAAAAAACAAAGGAGGACAATAGTTAAATGTTAGAGCAGCAGATTGATTGCCCTACCAGACCAAAGACAAGTGCAATGATCATGAAAATTTTCCAAATCACTCTAGTGGTCTTAGTACTTTTAATCAACTTAGCAATTGCTTTCCCCTCTTGGGCAGAAAGTACGTCTTTTTTAACTAGCAATCCTAACTCCTTTGAAGTTGGGCAAAAAGTCATTTGGCTTTATAAACCTCGCACGGATTCTAGCGATGTCCAAAGAATTCCTGCCGAAGTAGTTAAGTTAAGTTCCAAGCAAGTGCAAATTAAGGTGTACAAACACAACAACGAATTTGTCAATCGTTGGGTGAATCCAAACAAACTTGAGAATTCGCAAAAAGTTAAAGAATCTGTACTCTAAAACTTCACCAGATGAAAGTAAATTTACTGCTAGTCATTTTATTTTTTGTAAATCAAAAAAACTGAACCTATCGGCCCAAAGTTTTCTACATAAGTTTTCTGGTTATAATATAATCCTGGAGACATACCCCCATCAAATAAAATCCCTTCTTGAATCTTACCTAAACAGTTATTGCTAGCAATACCTTCTAGAACATTATCAAACATATCTGGGAATAACTCTTGATTAACTTGAGATAATTCAATCTCTGAATTACCTTTCAAGTCATTAACTAATAAGATTACATAGCCTTGATTTGTAATAGCTGCCAAAGAGCGATTAGTTGCATTTTTACAGGCAAATTCTCCCAAGTCTTGACAAATATCTTTAAATTTACCCTGACGATAGAATCTACCATTTCCACCCACTAAATTGTAATTGAGAATATCGCTTTTTCTTCTGCCAGCTTGGATAGTAGCCTGTCGCTGCTGAGGTCTACCTCCTGATATCCCAAAGGAAGAACGTTTATTTTTAAATGCTCCTGAATACTCTACGCCACGAGAAACGTTTAAGCCTTGTGGTTTATTCTCAGTATCTATATAGTCGGCATTAATTGCGGCAATGGGTAGTTGTCCGTTCAATTTGGCATTTTCATCGCCAATGAGTTCACGAAACTGTTTTGGCACATATTCTTTACGCAGTTTTCCCTTCGCATCTTTGGCGTAGAGTTTATGAGATAGACCAACATTAACTTTGAAATCTAATTCTGCTGATTTGGGATTAAAAATAATTACATTGTTAATACCTTTAGGATTTTTTTTACCTTGATTATTGGTTTTAAAAAAATCAATACTGAACTTAGCATCTTTGCCAGGGCAAGTTTTAGATACTTTTGGGGCTGAATTTGCTTCAAGCTCTTGACAACCTGATAATAAACTCGCTGCAATGATCAAGCTAAATACCAAAAATAATTTTTTTGTATACATAATAATGCAAAAAACCGCTACAGAATTACTATAGCGGGGAATAATTTAAAATGTAAGGATTCAGAAGTCAGGAGTCAGAATCCAGAATGATTAGAAAATCAAGGGTGCTATAGCTTCTTAATTTTATTCAAATTATTAAGCTTGAGTCTCAAAGTCTTCTTCATTCTGATTTCCGTGATTCTGGAGATTTTGAATTCTTGCTTTACAATTTCAGTCTGGAGTTAATCTAACAACCAAAACTTAAGTGAAACATTATAAAACAGCTTTTTCTTTGGTGTTAATATTCCGAGATGGTGTCTCACGATTCTGTTACAATTGT